>JAAYXM010000027.1 GCA_012515925.1 Clostridiales bacterium | reverse complement strand
CCGGGTCGGCTTCGCGCACAAGCTTCTTTAACTCCGCAATCTGGTTTCGCTTAATCGCGCACAGAATAAGCCTGCGTTCGGCGCCCGTATACCCGCCCTCGCAGCGTATCACAGTCGCGCCGCGGTCCAAAGCTCCGGCAATCTTCTTGTTAATTATATCATGGCTATCCGTTACAATATACGCGACCCGCGCGACATCTGTGCCGTAGATTATCGCGTCCATCACGATTGACGCGACGTACATCGTGATTATCGCGTAAAGCGCGCTGTTTATATCGCGGAAAACCAGCGCGGCAAGCGATATAACGACAATATCGATTATAAGCATTATCCTGCCCAACGAAACCTCGGGGTTGTAAACGCGAAGCAGCCGCGCCGCGATATCCGCGCCGCCCGTACTCCCGCCTCGCAAAAACACGATACCCAGCCCCGCGCCGTCAGAACACCGCCGTAAATCGAGGCGAGCAGCGGGTCGGTCGTGAACGCCGGAAACGCGTTTGTCATATCAAGCATTATCGAAAGCAGTATTGTGGCATAAAGCGTGTATTTGAAAAACTCCCCGCCTATTTTTTTAAAACCCAGTATAAACAGCGGTATGTTAATCAAAAACATAAGGGTGCCCACGGAGAGCGGCGGAATTATATGGTTTATTATCAGCGAAAGGCCCGTAACTCCGCCCGGCGCGATATGCGCGTCCCTGAAAAACAGGTTAACCGACACGGCATACAGGAAGCACCCGAGCGCCATAATAATGTAATCCGATATTTTTTTGCTGCTCTTTAACATGATAATCCTCCGGATTAAGGCGGGTGAGCGCTCTGTCCGCTTCCGCGCGTGGACAGGCTTTTTAATCCCGCCTTTTTATAATGGTCGGAATACCGCTTATATATGCGTCAATAAATAGATTTCTCCGCCTCCCTGCGGGAGCGGAGAAAAGGACGGCTTCAACCGTGTAGCCTGAAGACCTGTCCCCCGCCCCCTGCGGGGGCGGGGGACAGGTCGGTAGAATTGTCCCACTGCTTGTGCCTCATGAGGGGGCAAAGAAAAGTCCCCCGTATGCGTGAGCGGCGGCTTCATAAATTTGGTTTGACAAAGATACCGCGGGGATATATATTATTAAAGGAATGACGCGCATATTAAAAAAAGACTATTTAAGAGGTGAAAGCATGGTTATACGATACAAAACCGCGTATTCCGACGGCGCGAAGCTTTCAGACGGGTGTTTGAACGTGCAAAACGGAAGGTTTACCGGCTGTCCGGAAAACAGCGCCGTTGACCTTGATTTAAGCGATTATCTTGTGTTCCCGGGATTTATCGATATGCACACACACGGCGGCGCCGGGCTTGACAGCACAACGGCAAGCTTTGACGAGTTGGACCGCATGTCCGAATTCTACGCGGAAAACGGCGTGTCCGTTTTTCTGGCCACTACAGTTACAAGCACGACAGAGCTTATGTTCAAAGCCTTAGACACCATATCAGACAGGATAGAAGCCGGAACATCCGGCGCGGCGATTGCCGGGATTTACCTTGAGGGCCCGTATATCAGCAAGGAATTCAAGGGCGCCCACGACCCCGCGCTTATCCGCGATATAAGCTTAGGCGAGATTTCAGAGATAATTACGAGGGCGCGCGGCAACCTGAAGGTGTTTACAATAGCGCCCGAGAAGGAAAACGCGATAAAGGCGATATCCTATATCACGGAGCAGGGAGTTAAGGTATCTGTTGGTCACAGCGCGGCAAACATGCAGCAGGGGCGCGCCGCGTTTGACGCCGGGGCTAAAATCCTCGTTCATACGTATAACGCGATGGCCGGGCTTAAGCACCGCGACGTCGGCATGCTGGGAATTGCGCTTATGAGGGACGACGTATACTGCGAGATGATTTGCGACCTTGTTCACATATGCCCCGAGGCGCTTAAAATCGTGCTTACCTGCAAGGACCCGGATAAGGTGATTTATATAACGGATTCGATGAGCGCCGCGGGAATGCCGGACGGGGACGGATTCTTAGGGGAGCTTCCCGTCGTCGTAAAAAACGGCATAGTGAGAACACTCGACGGCGCGCTCGCGGGATCCTCCTTGCGCATGAACGTCGCGCTCAGAAACGCCGTGCGGGTTCTCGGCGTACCGATTGAAACCGCAGTCAAGGCAATCACCGTAAATCCCGCCGCTGCGCTCGGCATGTCGGGTGAAATCGGCTCGCTTTCGGCAAGACACCGTGCGCACCTGACCGCTCTTGATGAGGATTTCAACGTTGTACTGACAATGGTTGACGGCAGAATCGTATACGATAACAGGAAGTAAAACAAGCCGGGGGACGGCACCTCTGCCCGCGCAGCGCAGCCTGCTAAAACAAGCAAGGCAAGCAGAGGTACCGTCCCCTCTGCTTGCCCATGCATTTGTCAGATTACTATAAAACTATATCAGAAAGCTTGCGTTTCGGCACATGATGTACGCCGTTTTCGTCCCGCCAGTAACGGATATCGTCACCCTCCGCGTCCTCGAGCACAACTGTTTCGCCGGGCTTGCCCAGAGCGATAACAAGCTTAATGTCATAGCGCTCGGACAAAGAGAGGACCTCCGCAAGCTCCTTTTTCTTTATGCTGCCAAGCATGCAGCCGCCAAGACCCTTGGACACCGCGCCCAGGAGCATGGTTTGCGCGGCGATTCCCACGTCCATTAAATTCGCGGGACCGAGCATGGAATCCTCAAGTATTACGATATACGCGCTCGGGCGCTCTCCGTTCGCGGGCCCCTTCCAGTTTGACAGAAACGCGGCCCACGCAAGGGTTTCAAATATTTTTTCGCATTGCCCCGCGTCTGTTTCTATGATATACTTTAAGCTCTGGCGGTTCCCGCCGCTCGGGCACAGTCTTGTCAGGCCGACAAGCTCTGAAAGAGTATCCCTGTCAATGCGGAAATCCTGGTTAAACCTGCGGTATGACCGGTTTTTCTGAAGCAGCTCGCGTATCATAATTATTTCCTCCTTTCAGGTTAAAACAATTCTATACTCAATCGGATAAAAAAGCAAGATAACCGCCGGATAAACCGACGGTTATCTAAGGATTGAGAAGGATTGGGCAACAAATGTTAATAGCTTATACCGTGTGACAGCATCGCGTCCGCAACCTTGATAAAGCCCGCGATATTCGCGCCTACCATAAGGTTGCCGGTAAAGCCGTATTCCTTGGCGGCGGACGCCGCGTTTACATAGATGTTCGTCATTATCTCGCGAAGGATTGTGTCAACCTTTTCAAAGCGCCATGTATAGCGCATGCTGTTCTGTGACATCTCAAGCGCCGAGGTCGCGACGCCGCCCGCGTTTGCGGCTTTGCCCGGGCCGAACAGGGTTTTGTTTTCCGAAAATACCTCAATGGCCTCGGGAGTCGAGGGCATGTTAGCGCCTCCGCTACGCATATACAGCCGTTTTTGACAAGCAGCTTCGCAGATTCCCCGTCAATTTCGTTTTGCGTGGCGCACGGAAGCGCGACATCGCAAGGGACAGCCCAGATACCGCGCGCGCCCTCGGTGTAGACCGACCCGGGCACGGCTTTTTCGTATTCCGAAATCCTGCCGCGGCGATGCTCCTTTATATCACGCACAACGTCTAATTTCACACCCTCCGGGTCGTATATAAACCCGCCCGAATCGCTCATGGCAAGCACCTTGGCGCCCAGCTGCGTGGCCTTTTCGTGCGCGTAAATCGCGACGTTGCCGGAACCGGAGACAACAACCTTCTTGCCCTCAAACGAGGTGTTTGCGTCATGCAGCATTTCGTTGGTAAAATAACAAAGTCCGTAGCCGGTTGCCTCGGGACGTCCGTGCGAACCGCCATAGGCGGGAGCTTTGCCCGTGATGGCGCCCGTGAACTCATTGCGCAAACGCTTGTACTGGCCGTATAAATACCCGATTTCGCGACTGCCCACGCCGATATCGCCCGCGGGGATGTCCGTATCCGCTCCGATATGCTTGGCAAGCTCGGTCATAAAGCTCTGGCAAAAGCGCATAACCTCGTAATCGCTTTTACCCTTCGGGTCAAAATCGGCGCCGCCCTTGCCCGCGCCGATGGGCTGGCCTGTCAGCGAGTTCTTGAATATCTGTTCGAAAGCTAAAAACTTAATGACGGACGCGTTGACCGACGGATGAAATCTGAGTCCGCCCTTATACGGACCGATAGCCGAATTATACTGAACGCGGAATCCGCGGTTTACACGCACGGTATTATTATCGTCTACCCACGAAACCCGGAAGGCTATCATTCGTTCAGGCTCCACAAGCCGCTCTAAAACACCCGCGTTCCGGTATTCGGGGTGCCGTTCGATTACGGGGACGAGCGAAGTCAGAACCTCGTAAACGGCTTGCTGAAACTCGGGCTGTGACGGGTTGCGCTTTACCACATCATCATAAACTCTATCGATATACTCTCTGGAACTCATTCTTTTTCTCTCCCGTATCAGAATATATGTATGTTTAAAGGGTCTGCAATAATTAAGCATGTATACCCGGTAAATACCTGACTATTATAAATTACAATTTATGAATTGTCAACTTTCATATTTCGATAATTAATCCATATAAAACAATTAAATTTTGTAAAATATGAAACACGGGATATCTTTACTTGCAATATTATATTTTTATTAATAAAACAACGGGGGTTTTCATGGTTAGCTTTTTAAAACACGGACGCGGGTTTTACAAGTCTGTATTGTTTTTATCCGTTCCGATTGCGCTGCAAAGCTTTATACACCAGTCGCTCGCGCTGACTGACACGGTTATGCTGGGCGCTTTGGGGCAGACCGAAATGGCGGCGGTAACGATAGCCAACGCGCCGTTTTTAATACTGTTTTTTATCATGTTCGGTTTCCAGAGCGGTATTTCGGTGCTTATCAGCCAGTATTGGGGCAAGGGCGATGAGGATAAAATCAACCGTGTGCTGGGCGTGGGCTTTTATACCTGCGGCGCCATTTCCTTTTTGTTCGCGTGCGTGACGGTTTTCGCGCCGGAATTCGTGCTATCTCTTTGGACCGACGACAAAACGCTAATCGAAATAGGCGCGGTTTATAACCGCATAGTCGGCTTCTCGATGTTTTTAACAAGTTTCACGCTGATGTATGTCGGGGCCGCACGCGCCACCGAGAACGCGAAACTGGGGCTTATCGCGCACGGGTCGGCGATGGTGTTGAACACCGTCTTAAACTATATCCTGATATTCGGGAAATTCGGCGCGCCCGCGCTTGGTGTAGCCGGCGCGGCCGCGGCAACAGCGGTTTCGCGCGTCGCGGAGCTTATAATCACCGTATTATTGATTCGCAAAAAGCCCTCGTTTAAACTGGACTTTAAGGCGGTATTATTTCCCGGGAAAGAGATAACGCTTGATTTTTTCAGGTATTCGATGCCCGTCGCGATAAACGAAACCCTTTGGGGGACCGGCATGTCAATATACCCCGCGATATTCGGGCGGCTCGGCGAGGTATCCGTCGCGGCATATACCGTGGCAAACGTAATCGACAGGACGCTTCTGATTCTCGTGTACGGGTTTTCCAACGCCGCCGCGGTCATGATAGGTAAGGAGGTAGGGGCCGGACGGTCGGATAAGGTATACAATATGGGACTGACGTTTTTGTTTATAAGCGGCGCGTCGGGGCTTTTGTCCGGTGTTTTGCTGCTTATTATGCGGCCGTGGGTGCTGTCCGCGTTCAGCCTCGCGGGCGAGACGCGAAGGATTGCGGATATAATGCTTATTATGTGTGTTATTGTAGCGCCGTTTAGAAGTATTTTACATACCTGCATCGTCGGCGTGCTGCGCGGCGGCGGCGACGTCAAGGCGACGCTTCTTCTCGATGTACTGCCGCTCTACACCTTCGGTCTGCCGCTCGCGCTTATATTCGCGTTTGTTCTGCGTCTGCCGGGCTATTACGTGTTTCTGACGGTAGTACTCGAGGAGGTCGTAAAAACAATAATATCCTTAATGCGCATCGCGTCCCGACGCTGGATAAAAAACCTGACAAGGTAACCGGCGGCCGCGTGGGCAGAAGTGTCTTCGCGCTTACTGATCAGGACGCAGAGGTTTAAAAGCAGTGAAATAATTAACTGAGCATAAAAGAAAGGGGCGGCGGCCATGACCGTAAAGAGAAGAATAATAGCGCTTACACTCGTTTTATTCATCATACCGCAAGCATACGCGGCGTTATATCCCGGAACGGATTTAACACGTCTGGAATTTGAAATGACCGGTGAACCGCTGATTTATTCGAACTACCCGGAAACCATTTATGTGGAAGGGCTGACGCAATCAGGTACTAAGATGGACCCAAGACTCTGCATAAACCAGCTTGGCGTCGTAAACGGTATCGATTACGGAATCGGGCGGCATTTCAACAAAGTGCCCGTTAAACCCGGGCGCAATTACACAGCCGAGATTTATAACGGCCGAACCTCGTCGGATTTGACAAGCTATACTTTCGGAATCGCCTTTCTCAATGAAAGCGATGCTGAAGCGAATGTCAACATTCTGCAATCCGGCCAGCAGGAGAGCGATTTGGCGGGCGTTGTAATGATGGCGATAGATACCCATAAGCGGTTTATCCATTCGTCAACCGGCAGTGTTCCGGCAAATAAAAACCCCCTGCTGAGCTATCCCCGCACGGTTCGCTTAAACCCCGGTGAGGGGAAAATTGTGCTTTTCGGAAAGGTCAACAGGATTAACGGGTATGTCAACGGCAGAATCCGCTTCAATACGGATAGCGAGGTCACGGTTTTAGAGTTTTATATGCTCACCGAAACACTTGAGGAAGAACTCAAAAACGCCGGGTTAAATCTGACGCAGGATAATCTGGATTCATGTAACATCTATCCGGTTTTAAGTGAAATAGCGGAAGACGACCGCCGGGTATTAAAGCTTGAGGAGTTTCCTAAATACTGGACGACGACAACAGCCGTACTTAATTATGATACACGCACCGCGACGTTCGACGCGCCCGCGGGTACAAAGTTTTGCTTAAGCAACGCGGGTCATATCAAGGGGATTCGCGACTTAAACGAAAACGAGTACGAGTATCTTAAGGAAAACGACTTGGGCGGGTTTCCGGTCGGAGAAAACCGGATACATGACGGAAATTACAGCATTATATACGATTTAACTCT
>JAAYXM010000272.1 GCA_012515925.1 Clostridiales bacterium | reverse complement strand
TTTACAGCTCTTCACAGGCGCCCGCGTTACGCGCGGCGTCTTCAATTTTGCTCGGAACGCCGTTTCCCCAGACAAAGCAGAACTTTTTCCCTGAGGCCGCGAAGAAATACGAGAGCCAGTATGCTATAGCCGCTATGGCCGATACCGCGGCCGCGACGCCGACGATGACATAGATTAAACGTTTCATAAAAAAAACCTCTTCCTTTTTTGTTATGTATTTAGTATCCCGTAGTATCCTCCAACGAATCGTCGAATTTAACCCAGTCCGAAACAAGGATAATACTGTATTTATCGGGCGTGCTGCGTATAACGACGCGTTCTATTCCCGCGTTGATAATCATTCTCTTGCACATCGCGCAGGAGGACGCGTCCTCCACAAGCTCGCCCGTCTTGGCGTCCTTCCCGACGAGATATAACGTAGAGCCGAGCATTTCGGAGCGGGACGCGGCGATAATCGCGTTCGCCTCGGCATGCACGCTGCGGCAGAGCTCGTACCGCTCGCCGCGCGGGATATTGAGCTTTTCGCGCATACAGTAGCCCAAATCGCAGCAGTTTTCCCGTCCGCGCGGCGCTCCGGAATAACCTGTCGAGATAATCGAATCGTTTCTTACGATAATAGCGCCGAAATTCCGGCGCAGACAGGTTCCGCGCTCCAATACGGTTTCCGCGATATCCAGATAATAATTGAATTTATCCCTGCGCTTCAAAACACTTCACCTCTATGTCTTAATATCGTATTCTATCCGACCGGCGCTTATTCTGACGATTCGCCGGGCTTTTTTTGCCGTATTATAATCATGCGTTATGATAATCACGGTTGCGCCCTTGTCATTTAAGCCGGTGAGGAGCGAAAGCACCTCCGCGCCCGACTCGCTGTCAAGGTTGCCCGTGGGTTCGTCGGCGAGAATTAAGGACGGGTTCATGGCGATAGCGCGCGCAATCGCGACACGCTGCTGCTGTCCGCCGGAAAGCTCGGCGGGCTTGTGTGTTACGCGTGATGAAAGCCCGACCTTGTCGAGCGCGCTTAAAGAAAGCTCACGTCTTTTAGCGCGCGGGATCTTGGCGTATATAAGCGGAAGCTCGACATTCTCCAGAGCCGTAAGGCGCGAGAGCAGATTAAAGCTCTGAAATATAAACCCTATCTCGCTGTTGCGGATTTTCGACAGCGTATCATGGTCAAGCGCGCTGACGAGTTTTCCGTTTAGCCTGTATTCGCCGCCCGTCGGAACATCCAGACAGCCGAGAATATTCATAAGGGTAGATTTGCCCGAGCCGGATTCTCCTATGACCGAAACAAGCTCGCCCGGCGGGATTTCGAGCGAAACATTATTGAGAGCGGCGACCTTTCCCGCGGCGGAATTATATATCCTGGTTAAGTTTTTTGCCGAAATCAAGCTTCTTTACCCCGCAATTCTTATTCACATTATATACCTGTTATACATTTTTTTCAAGCGAATTATAGTAAAGGGAATCTAACCTGCAGTAAAAGAAACGTGTTTAAGCTTTGTGATTTCTCTTTCCCCGTCGGATGGAGAAAAAGGAGTTTTTCAGCAACTCAGCGCATTTTCGTAAATGTGAAGCATGTTTTCGCTCGCGGCTATGGTGGTTTTCTCACGTCCTCCTTGAAGCCGTGTCCGAGAACCTCGTGTGTGTTGGTAACAATCATAAACGCGTCCGGGTCGGCTTCGCGCACAAGCTTCTTTAACTCCGCAATCTGGTTTCGCTTAATCGCGCACAGAATAAGCCTGCGTTCGGCGCCCGTATACCCGCCCTCGCAGCGTATCAC
>JAAYXM010000271.1 GCA_012515925.1 Clostridiales bacterium | reverse complement strand
CGCCGAGGGCGAATACGCCGACGGGACAGAATAAAGTCGCAAAGTTCAACATGGACCCAACGGGATATGTTATCTGTAATACCGGCAGTTATAAACGGGTTGAATTCCGGAAAAAACGACTCGGCTCTTTATGAGTACATAAGTTCAAGAGAAAACGTGTTTATCGACATTACAAGGCTTGACAGCTTTGTCATTCAGTCACTGGAGAAAATGCATAAGCGTATCGGCAGCGGCCACTTGTGCTTCGGGACGATGGCGCCGTTTCAGTACATACATCCGAGTCTGGTAAAGGTGCGTTTTGCCAAGGGCATTAATGTTCAAAAAGTATTGTGTGACAATATATAACCGTATATTTAAAATCCGGGGATATATCATAAACAAAAGCCGGCAAACCTTACGTTTGTCGGCTTTATGCTATTTAGACGGCTCATATTCTCAGGACGGCGCGGAGAGGTCTTCGAGGATTTTGTCCAAATCGTATTCCGCGGGATAACATGTTTTGTTCTTGCAAACGTAAAACACGGGGCGCGTATTGTCTATTGCGTAAGCCTTCGTATATCCGGCTATCTCTGAAAGCCTGTCTGCGTTTTCCGGCGTTTTTACAATAACCGTTAAACTGGGAAACCTTTTGCCGAGCTTAAGGGCGATTTCCCGCACATGCTCCTCATCGGGCAGCACGCATACAAGCCTTGCGTAATCTTCAAGCTTTTGCATCAGCGCGATAAGCGCGAACGAAAAGCCGGACGGGTATGACCGCGCCGCGGTTTCGAGAAACCTTGTCTGCCGGTCGAAAATTTCGGTTAAATCCGGCTCTTCCGTGAGCGCGGAAAGACGGTTTGTCACAAATCCCGCAACCGAATTTCCGGACGGCATCGCGCCGTCATAAGCTTCCTTCGGGCGATAGAAAAGCTTTTCACCGCCAGACGGGGTAAAATAAAAGCCCTCGTCCCTAAGGTCATAAAATAGACGTATCATACGCCGGCAGTAAAACACCGAGGCTTCAAGATACTCGACGTCATATGTCGCGTCATACAGGCTTAACAGTGCCAGTACGAAATACGCGTAATCGTCCAGAAAACCGTTTCCCGAGCTTTCGCCCTCCCGGTATCTGACTAAGCCTGACAAACGCTCATATATACCGCGTCGATGTCGGGACGCTCCTCGCGGTCAACCTTTACGGGCACAAAGTCTTTATTTAAAATCTCCGCAACCTCTTTATCCTCGAAGGACTCAGACTCCATAACATGACACCAGTGGCAGGTAGAATACCCGATTGACAGGAAAACCGGCTTATCCTCCGACAATGCTTTGTCAAAGGCCTCCTGACCCCACGGATACCAGTCAACCGGGTTGTACGCGTGCTGCAGCAGATACGGCGACTTTTCATTTATCAACCTGTTCGGAGCGTGTGTTGTTCTCATATCGGCTTCACATGCCTTTCGTAGGTATTGTAAGTTTATTAATCTAATATAATATTTGACAAAAAACATGGTTTCATACATATTGTATGTATACGAGTATAATATAAATACATAGATTATCTTTATGTCATATTCGGTTTTCAAAAAGATTTAGTTTTAGATTTTTTTTTAGGCAGAGCGACAGAGAGTTAGTTTGTTTAAAGATTAAGTTTAAAAGATTAGATTGGAGAACCTTGCTTAGCAATAGGCGAGGTTCTCTTATTTTCTCTATTAAGCTATTTTTAAGCAATGCTGTTATAAAAATAAGGGCACCTGATATTAGTGCCCATTATTTTACGGATATATTCGGATTACGGTTACAGTACAAAGTTGATGCTGTGCTCGGTATCGTCCATGCGATAGTTGTCGCGGCAGAACAAATCCTTGCATGCGTTGACGATTTCGGGCTCGTAAAGCTTGCCGGAATTGACGGTTATCTCGTCAAGCGCCGCTTCGACACCCAAAGCCGGACGGTACGGCCGGTGGGACATCATCGCTTCAACGACATCGGCGACCATCAGTAT
>JAAYXM010000270.1 GCA_012515925.1 Clostridiales bacterium | reverse complement strand
TTTCAGATATGACAGCGATTTGAGCCAGCTTAAAGATGAAATCTATATTTCGAGAAACTCGGGCAGAACATATCAGAAGCTCGATGAAAGAGACACGATCCGGCTGTCCGGGAAAACGCTGCGCATTACGCTGAAAGAGGCCATGGATGACAGCGACATAATCCGCATAAACGAAAGAGCGCTGATGGACGCGTATGACGAACCTCTCGACTTTGAGATAAAGGTCGGCCCGAATTACAACAGCTCGGGAGAGTATGAACCCGAAGCCGAGCTTGATGACGACGGGTATACGATTATAATCAGATTCGACGATAAAATCTATAACAACATGAGCTCCACCGAAAGCTTAAAGTCGATGATTAGGATTTCGAGAAACGGGCGTACCTACTATGATCTTGAAAGGTCCGACTCGATTTCCGTCAAGTCCTCCTACGGCGAGCTGTATATTTATTTAGACGACCCGATTGAAGATGACGACGATGTTAAGATAAAAATCCTTGCCGGCGCGCTCGAAATAGACGACATGGAGAATGATTACGATATAATTGTCAGCCTCGGTGACGACGGCGATTCCGGGTCGGAATCGGTTTCGGCCTATGTGAACAACTCTCCGGTCTATTTTGTAAATTCGTCCAAAACGCGCGACGATGATGACAACGCCGAATACGTGTCTGTTATAAACACCACAAGCGCGCTCTCAACGCTTAAGAGCAAGTCTTCCGGTGTTAACCTCACAGTGAATCTGCCGACATCCGCGGCCAAAGGAATCCTGACGATGTCCGGCGATGTGTTAAGCCTGCTTAAGGATAAGGAAGGGACTCTCGAGCTTCGAAGCTGCGGGGCACTGTATTCCATACCCACGGACAACATCGATATTGAGGAGGCCCTCGAGGCGCTCGGTATAGACAGCAAAAAGCCGGAGCTGGCAACGGTTGAAATCGAGATAAGAAAAATAGAAGGCCAGTATTTAAACGACCTTAAGAGAAACGCTCAGACTTACGATTACAGCGTTGTAACTGAGCCGGTTGAAATCTCCTTAAGCCTTAAGTATTTAAGTAACAGCTTTGTGATTTCGGATAGCGATATGTTCGATAAAAAAGGCTTTATCCTGAACAAGTCGCAGTATTCGAACGCCAACGTTACGATTGTGCGAATCGAAGATTCCGGAAAGGTAAACCATGTTCCGTCCAAATCCGAGTCGAAGAGCGGTGAATACATACTCTCGGCAAGTACCCTTAAAAACGGAGTGTATGCCGTTGTTTCGGCGTCGCATTATTTCAGCGATACTCCGAACTGGGCGGCTCCCGCGGTGAACACGCTTGCCTCGCGTCTTGTGATTCACGGCAAAACGGGAACCGCGTTTAATCCCAAGGATAGCGTGACACGCGCCGAGATGGCGGGCGTTATTACAAGAGCATTGGGCTTGAACACCGACGTCGAAGGCGCGAGCATGTTCTTCGATATCACGTTGACCGATGAGTACTTTACCGCGGTAACCTCCGCGGCAAAGTATAAGCTTATCCTCGGATATGAGGATTCGACATTCAGACCCGAAAATAAAATCACGCGTCAGGAAGCGATGTCCATAATCGCGAGGGCAGCAAGACTCGCGAAAGGCGTCGAGGTTTCCGAATTGTCGGGCATGTCCAAAGAGCAGGCGAAATCCATCCTCTCACGGTTTAAGGACGCGAATAAAGTCGCGGACTGGGCGCTTGTAAATATGGCCGAATGCGTTCAGAACGGCGTTGTCAACGGCGACGACCTGGGCAACTTAAACCCCACGGCGCAGGTTACCCGTGCCGAGCTCGCGCAGCTTGCATATAATATTCTGAAGAAGTTCGATTTTATCTGAGTTTATTTAATTAAAGACGCCCCCGCACATAAGTGCGGGGGCATTTTATCGCAATTCTCAGGCATGACTGTAAAGTAATAAAACTTTATAGTCATGCTGCTATTTTTTTAGTCCCATAACGAAATCGGCAAGCCTCTCGGCCGCGTCGGGCCTTGAGATGTACTGCAGTCTTTCAGATATCGCCTTTAGCCTGTCGGGGCATTTATACAGATAGTAAAGAGCCTCGTTTATCTTAAAGGTTTTCGAAACATGAAGCGCGACACCGTTATTAAGCAAAAACTCGATATTCCGCTCTTCCTGCCCGGGGATAGGGTTAACCAGAATCATCGGCAGTGACTTGCACATAGCCTCGGTAACCGTAAGCCCGCCGGGTTTAGTTATTATACAGTCGGCCGCGTCCATCATCACGTCCACATTGTCCACATATCCGTAAATCCTGACGTTTCCGGAGGGATTGGCTTCCACAAGCTTTTTGTATTGACGGCGGTTATTTCCCGTCACCGCAAGAATCTGAATGTTCTTGTCAAAGCTATGTATCTGCTATAATTGTAGGCATGTTCCCGTATCCCATGCTGCCGGCCATAACCAGAACCGTCCGCATATCGGGAGAAATGTCAAGTATTTCGCAAGCCTCGGCACGGCTTACCCTTACGGAGAATTTCTCGCTTACCGGAATCCCGAACGGGCATATGCGGCCGGCGTCGATGCCGCGCGTTGTTGCCTTGTATGTCAGAAGCTCGCTCGCGATCTCAATATATTCGATATAGGTTACATCCTCCCAGAACGGGTGTATCGTATAGTCCGTAACAATCCCGACAGTCGGGACATCGGCGAATTTATTGCGGCGCTTCAGCTCGTTTACAAGCTGCGCGGCGAATATATGCGTACATATCATGACATCGGGGTCGTAATCTTCGATGATTTTTTCGAATCTGTAGGCAAGCGGCACGTTTATAAGGCTTTGCAGTGAATATTTCGTGGCCTGCGATTCTTTTTTTTCCATCATGTTGTAAATCCTGCGATACGCGGCGGGAGTGTATTTCGTCGAAAGTAAGTACCCCTTGTTTATACTGCCGTAAAGAAGGCGGTTTATCCTGCGGTAAACGTCCACGGTCTGAACATCTCCGCCTTTTGCGGTAATGGCGTCGGATATGGACTTTGCCGCCGCATGATGTCCCTGTCCCGCGGTTATACTTAGTATGAGAACACGCATATTTTGGCCTCCCGAATATTACACATTATCAATATCATAATACTTTTTTTCGTCAAATTCAAGAGAACCCCCGCAGGCCTCGTTGTATTTCTCTATAACCGCCTTTTCTATCTTGCCGCGAAGGTCGGGCGAGGTGGGGTGTGCTATGTCCGCGTATGTTCCGTTGGCAAGCTTTCTTGACGGCATTGCGAGAAACAGCTTGTCGTGTCCGCGGATTACCTTAATGTCGTGTACCGCAAGCTCGCCGTCGAACGTAACCGAAACGATGGCGCGCATTTTCGGCTCATCGGTTAA
>JAAYXM010000269.1 GCA_012515925.1 Clostridiales bacterium | reverse complement strand
TTCTCTTATATCAGCCATAACCGCTCCTTTGTAAACGTTTACATTATATCTGATTATACATCATTAAACCCTTTTTGACAAGTGCGTTTCAAATTATATGACGGAAAACCATACGCTGTGCCAAGGCAAAGAGTATTTTACTATGTATAAAAAATTCTTATTCTGTTTAAACTTATATTGTAATTTCGGGCGAGGTGAGTCAAACACTATCCTCGCCCCAAGCCCGGGGAGGATGGCGTATGCCGAGAGAAAGCGTATGTTTCAAGGTGGAAAACATAAACGACAAGTATAACTTCAAACTGATAAAGAAAAGGCTTGACAGCATAAAGGGAGTGCTTTCCGTCAGCCTTAACGATGACAATAAGCAAGTTTCCGTTGATTATGACAATACGGGCGTTTCAAGAAACCGCATTGAGGAAAGCTTGAGCGAGATGGGCTACGATGTTTCGACCGTTATCGGTTATCAGCATGTTCTGTAATAACACGTAAAGGGGTGAGTCAAGTTGTCTAAAAAGAGCCGGGACAAGAAAAAGGCCGCGGCAAAGAACAAGAACTCCACCGAGAATAAGCAGGACAGCGGCGATACGAATTGACATCCACCGTCAGCGAGCATAAAAAACTGCTTTATACCGGGCTGGTAAACCATTTAACACATGACATGCGCCCTTCTTTTTATTTAAGTGTTGTTAAACAAAGAGGGCTATTTCGCGTGTATCCGTTTACCATGCTCGAAAGGCTCGGGGAAACGGAGCAGTCACCGGAATACCACCCGGAGGGTAACGTATGGATTCATACGCTTATGGTGACCGACGAAGCGGCAAAGATTAAGCGCAAAAGCAAAAACCCGCTTGCGCTTATGCTTGCCGCTCTTTTGCATGATCTCGGGAAGCCGGACACGTTTAAGAATATAAACGGGAAGATTACCGCGTACAATCATGATGTTGCCGGCGCGCGGCTCTCGGCGGAATTTCTGAATGCTCTGACGGATGACGGGGCCTTGATAAGAAGCGTATCGGGCCTTGTAAGGTGGCATATGCAGATTTTGTATGTGACCCGGTTTAATCGGTTCTCCGAGTTTTCGAAAATGCGGCATGAAACAGATGTCCGGGAGGTGGCGCTTCTTGCTCTGTGCGACAGGCTCGGGCGCGGAAACACCGACAGGGAGGAGGAAATCCGGAACATCGGGGACTTTCTGAACAGGTGCGGTATACCTGACGGATGAATATTATCCTTTTTATCCGCAAAAAATACGGGTATAAACAGATAAGGAGATAAGGAGATAAGGACAATGACGCAGATTGTATTGAGAATCGCGATACTCGCGGTAATCGCGTATCTGTTGGCGCTTTTGCTCGCGAGACTCCTGGGCAGAAAGCTGATTTCGCAGATGACCTTCTTTGATTTTATCGTCGGGGTCGCGCTGGGTTCGGCTGTCGTAAACGCCGCTATCATCACGCCGTATATTTCACTTTCCGGGTTTGTAATACTGATTGTGATTTCCGTTCTTACACTGATTATCGATTATTCACACGTCAAAAGCATCACTGTCCATAGAATCGTACAGTACGAACCCGTTGTGGTCATTGAAAACGGCAGGATAGTCGACGGCAATCTGAAACGGATACGCCTGAATTTAGAGGAGCTTATGATGAAGCTTCGCGAGAAGGACGTGTTTAACGTATCGGATGTTGAGTTCGCGATTATGGAGATTGACGGGAATCTTTCCGTACAGCTCAAATCGCAGAAGCAGCCCGTTACGCCGGCGGACTTGAAAATGCCCACCGAGTACAGGGGTCTGACCCGGGATCTGGTTATCGACGGCAAGATAATCGACGAAAACCTGAATTATATAAAGCTCAGCAAACAGTGGCTCGTTGACAAGCTGAAGGAATTCGGAATTCCGGATTATAAAAACGTGTTTTACGCGGGGATTGATACGACGGGCAACCTGTATGTTTCAAAAAAGCAGCAGGGAAGCAAAAACAGAAGCGAAGCGGGATTAGAATAGACACAGGCTGCCGCACTTGCGGCAGCCTGTGTAGCAATCGGGGCGGCTTAAGCCGCCCCGATTGCTATTCACCCGGGTTTAAAACATGGCTTGAGGATAATATAAGAAGCGAAAGAATTAAAGTAACCGCGAGCTCGGGGAGCAGGAACGAGCCGTTGTATATAATCGAATAAATCCACGGATTCTGGTCGCCCGCGTATTCGTAGAAGATTATTGCGCCGCTTACCACATGCGAAACAAATCTTAAAAATACCGCGAGTAGCGTACCTGAAGCGATATTCACGCGTTTTTTTCCGAAATACGCGACGATTCCGATAATTCCGTAAGCCAGCAGATAATCAAGGATAATCGAAAGCGGGTGAAGGCTGTATTGCCGTCCTAAAATAAACTGCATAAGCCCGGCGAGCACGCCCGTCAGTATTCCCCAATACGGCCCGCGCCTCACGCTGATTAGAATAATCGGCACCATCGAGCCGAGGGTTACCGAACCGCCCTGCGGCATTTGAAACAGCACAATAAGATTCAGTACATAGGACAGCCCGACCATGACCCCGGCTTCCACAAGCGCGATGATGTTTTTTTTCTGCATAACGAACAGCTCCTCAAATAAAATTAACCGTACGCGCAAAGCAGGCATACGGTTAAAAATATCCATCGAATATTCTCCCTTCGCCGGCATTACCCGTATCAGGTTCCTCAGGTCGAAGCTCAAAGCTCCCTCTCAGCCGAATACATTCAGCTCCCTGTTATTTTAAATTCATATTAGCATATTATTCCGCAGAAATCAAGCGGTTTTATCAAGTTGTTCGCAAAATGATATGGCGGAAATTATAAACAGAATTGACATGTCCGTCTTTGTATACGATTACGGCTATCTTTCCTCTTTTCTTTTCCGAAATGCGGGCAGGACGTCATACCTGTAAATTGCGGTGAAGATTGAAAGCATTGCAAAAACCTCGGTTAAAACCCCGCCGTAGGACCCTTTAATTACGTTATATACAATCCAGCACGGGGAGCCTATCCAAATAAAC
>JAAYXM010000268.1 GCA_012515925.1 Clostridiales bacterium | reverse complement strand
TATTTATGCCCAGATACCCGCATACCCTTGTTATTAATCCCGCAAGATATTTAGATAAGGATTTTTCGTTTTGAAGTATTATCCCTTCGATAAGCGGGAACACGTCGTTAAAATACGGCGCTTTCTTATAGGCCTGTTCAATTGTCTTAAGCAGCTTTCTGTTGTATAGCTCATCACACATAAGTTCGGTTTCAAAAATCAGCTTATTCGGGCTGGCATTACGCAGTTGAAGATTAATCAGCTTCGCGCCGCCGTTTAATAAAATATAATTCCTGTTAATCCAGCCGCCTTTAATATAGTTTACGTCGTCATAAATAACGTGCATATCAACGGCGTGAATTAACTGCCAATATCCTATATACGGAAAAAAATACGGCTGCATAATAGCTAAAGTCATGAATCCCTGCCCCTTCTGCCGCTCAGTATTTCTCTGAATGTCTGAGTCAGGTATAAAAAGCTGTCAATCTTAAAAAGCGTAGATGCCCCGAAATACAGCAGTACACCCGACGCCACCTGTATCGTCAGAGTCAGCCAGACCGAAAGCTTTAACATGCCGAGCATGAAAACCGCGGCTCCCATAAACACCGATAATAACGACGCCGGCAATAAATCCTTCAGCTGTTCGGCATAGCTGTAGTCAAACAGCGTTTTGCTCGGATACGCGTTGACAAAAGCCGATATTATACCGTTTATAAGTACGCCGAGCGCTATGGCGTAAATGCCGAACGGAATACTAATCAGCAGTATTACGATACCGATTATTTTCTTAATTATTTCAAGCTTTAAGAATATATCGCTTCTCCCTAAAGCGTTTATCGCCTGAAGATTAGCCGTGTGAATCGGCCGCAAGGCATATGTTATGCAGAATATCTGCATGAACGGAACCGCCGGCAGCCATTTATCCGTCAGCACTATTCTGATAACGGGCTCGGCAACAACCGCGAGTCCCGCCATTAACGGGAATACGATGAACGAGCTTGTCATAACCGACCTTCTGACCATCTCCTTTACTCTCAGCGCATCGTTCTGATGAGCCGAAAGCGCGGGCAGCATAACGGATTGTATCGAGCCGTCAATGTTATCCACTATAAGCGTCGGAAATTGCTTGCCCCTGTTATAAAATCCGAGCATGGCGGGAGTGTAGATTTTTCCGATAATCAGACTCCTTACTTCCAGGTAAAGCGTATTTAAAAGCGACGATACGAGAATCTTCCATCCGAAAGTGAATAACTCCTTAACCCTTTTAAACGAGAACAGCGGCGCGGGTCTCCACTTAACAATAAACCACAGTATAACCGTAACGGCGACCTGACTCGTAAGCTGATAGGTAACCAACGCCCAGACGCCGTATCCCCGGTATGCCGCGACCACCCCGGCTATGCCGGAAACTATAAACGCTCCTAAGCTGCTGAAAAACAGCATCTTGAACATCATATTTCGCGAAATATACGCGATCTGAATCGAATTGTACGCCCCGAAAAACAGCGAAACCGCCAGCACTCTCAAAACGGCTGTCAGTTCGGGCATATTATAAAACTTCGCGATAAGCGGCGACGTAACGAATAATATCGCGTACAGAACCGCCGTAATTGACATGCTGACATAGAAGACCGAAGAAAAATCGGTTTTGTCCGCGTCTTTTTTCTGAATCAGCGCGGTATTAAACCCGCTCTGAACAAACGTATTCGACAGAGCGATAAATATTGTAACTATCGCTATAACGCCGTAATCCTCGGGCAGTAATAAACGCGCTAATATAATCTGGACAATAAACTGGATTCCTTGCGAACCGCCGCGCTCCATAAGCCTCCAGAACAAGGAGGAAATAACACTGGCTTTTGTATGTTTCATATTATTTTAATTCCTTAAAAAAGCTTTTCCATCTCCGTATTGCTCTGTTTTCGTCAAATGACGCCTCGGCGAACACTCTGTTGATATCCTTATTCTCTATCGGTCTTGAAAACTCTTCAAACGTCATATTGTCAATATCCGGGACCTTATAAACCTCAAGCGCCTCGATTCTCGACGCGAGCATCATAACGCTGTCCTCGTTTAAAAAAATCTTTTTTCCGAGATATAAAAGCCTGACGAAATTCCCGAGCGCGTTTTGTCCGGCATAATCCAGAATCCATATATCCACCGTGTTTAAATACCGGATATAATCATCATGTGACATATAGTCGAATATTGCCTCGACCTTGCCCGGGAATTTTGCCAAAGCGTAGTCTTCAACTTCTTTCGCGTAATCGCCGTCGCCGTATGAAAGAACAAGGGATATAAGTATATTCTCGTCTTTGAACCTGTACAGCTTGTCCAGAATTTCCATA
>JAAYXM010000267.1 GCA_012515925.1 Clostridiales bacterium | reverse complement strand
GCAGTTGGTGAGCTTCCAGCAGGCGCCCGGACGCTTGCATACAATCTCGGTATACTTGCGTATAACCGTCTCGTAGTAGTCCGTGCCCGCGACATGTGAAAGCTTCGTCGAATCCTCCTGGTTCATGTAATCCCAGTCCGAAAGATAAAGCTCTACGAAATCCTCGGTATTGACGCCTATCATCTCGTCGGGGGTCACGAATTTCTCCCTGACGATTTTGACTATGCGGTCCTCGTACAGGAACTTAACCGCAGCGAACCCGCCCTGCAGCGTGTCGGTCTGCACGGTGAGCTTCATATCGTCGAGAAAGTCGGTGTACGCCCGAAACGCCTTGCTCCCGCACAGTATCATGTTCGTGCGCCCGTTATGGTAGTCGTCGCTCTGGGCTATCATCTCTCGAATCAGGCTGTTCGTAACGTTTTTCTCAGCATCGACCACGGTGGGGACAATCGCCGGCGTGCTCGCCTTGACATTGCCCATGTAGGACGTTACGTTATCGTCGAAAATCGCCTCGAGCCCGGTAATCTCGTTATTGAGACTGCCCTGGATTGTGATAAACGAGGTGTCCGCGCCGGTATCGATTTTGCTGTCCACGACGATTGTGCCCGTGCCGTCATCGTTTCTCGAAATACCGACGATTCGGCGCGTGCCGATAAGCACGCCGGACGCGTTTAACACGTCAATCGTCATGCCCGCGTCAAGGAAGCGATGCTTGTCCACCTCGATTGTTGTGCTGTCGTCGTTATCGTTTGTGGTCGCAAGCCTGCCCGTCCCGTTTCCCGCGACGACCATACGCGAAAAATTAATCTTCGCGGTCTCAAACGCGCCCTCGATTTCCGCGCCCAGGAGGTTCGCGAAATAGCTGCCCGAGCTTTTCTTGCTCGCCTCGATTGCCTTGTCGGTAATCCTTATCGGCACAAACAGGTTTTTAACCGAGCCGGAAAAGTTCATATACCTCTGAGGCCCCGCCGCCGGCATTGCTCCGCCCTCGGACGCCGCGCCGAAGCCGCCGACCTGCCCGACCTTCGCCACGGTCTTAAACGATATCGAAGGCGTGATTTCCTTCCTAATGGCCGAGTAAAACGGCGAAACGGACATGATAAACTGGTTTTTCCACGCGTCGAGATACGCCTGCTTAATGGTCGCCAGTGCGTTTGCTGTGGTTTGAAGTGTTGACATTTTTTATCCCTCCTGTTGAATTATTGGTTGAATATCCTGCTTATTATGGATTTAGCGTCCTCAAAGGTTTTGGCCTTTTCGGGTATGTTGAGCGCCGCGCTGCCCGCGCCGCTGCTCGCCGACAGCGGCGGCACCTCACGGCCCGCGCTTACCGCCTGCTTTTTTTGGGCTGCTATCGCCTTCTGAAACTCGGGATTGCCGTTATACAGCTCAAGAAACCTATCCACCGTGATTTCCCCATCTGGCGCGGGCTCGTTAATCGCGTTTACGCCGCGAGCTATCGCGTAAGCCGTTACGTACTTCTCGTCAAGCGGGACGTCCGGGGAGTTTAAGATTCTGTTGTTTAAGATTATCTGCTCAATCTGCGGCAGCATCTCGTCAAACCCCGCGAGCTCCGGTATTTTCGCGAGCGCCCCTATCGTGTTCGCTTTTTCCTCCGCCTTGCGTTTTTCAACCTCCTCCCAGTACTTTTTAAGCTCCTGCTCGTACTGCGCCTTTTTCGCGGCAACCGTCTCCTCGTCGTCATTGACAAGGCTTGCCAGGTCAAGCTCGGGCTTTATAAGCTCTTCTTGCGTAATCTCGCTTTGCTGCGCGAGGCTCTCCTTTAGCCGGCGGTTCTCGTCGGAAAGCCGCTCGATTTGCGCGAGAGCTTCTTTAAGCTCCGTGTCCTTCTCCGCCGCGGCGTTTGCCGCGACATCCGCCGTTTCAACCGCCGCTTCCGCGATTTCCTCAATCGCCTGCGCCCCGGCTGCGTCCTGTTCGCTCCCGGCTGCCTGTTCGGTTTGCTGTTCCCGCTCCGCCGGCAATTCCGCCTGTTCCGCCGCCGCTTTCGCGTCCGAAAAGTCCGCTATCCGCGTCTCTTTCACAACATCTTCCGTGTTCATGATTTATTCCTCGCTTTCTTATAATAATTTTAAATATGTTTAACTCAACTGCCGAACCATACCCGCGTTTTGCGCAAGCTCCTTGTGCTGCCTGTAATGGTCAATCAGCCGCTCCGCGTATTCGGGCTTTCGCGTTTTAAGTATCCGAAACCTCATCTGCAGCATATACCGCAAATGCTCATCCATGTGTATACCGTGGTCGTCAAGCTCGGAAACCTCCGGTATGACGCCGTTTTCGAAAAACGCGTTTTCATTCTGCGCCGCCTGTATCTGAAGCTGGTTTAAGTTCATAATCCCGGTATAGTTTCCTATCTTCATCATCTCAAGCGCGATATTCTTCGTCCTCTGCGGTATCTGCCCGTTCTCGTCCGTGAACAATCCCAGCTGATACGCCTCGATAAACCGCTGACGCTGCATTTCCTCGGACAGCTCAAGCTCGTTTATTGTGTCAAACACGATGTCAAAGCTCGTAATATCCTCGTTCGACCAGACTATCGCCTTCCCGATATCATTCGCGCCAGTATATTTCACGGTCCGGCTTGTCGCGGCGTACTTCTTATAGATTTCAAGCCAGATTCTCGCCATGGCTTTTACGGAGTTGCGTATATGGTCCCCCGTCAGTGAAAGGCGGGTGCTGTCAATCTCCTTTAAATTCTCGATTGCGACGCCGCTCGTTACGCCGCTCGGCGTCGAACCTATCGCCATCAGCTGACTCACCGCGGCGGTGTATTCCATATCCCGCTTAATTATCTCGCGCTCGTTAAGGATTTCCTGCGGTATCTGCCCGTTCGGGATGGGTCTCGGCGGCTGCGTTCCGGTTTTATACACAAGCCACGCGGCGGGCGGCAGTCCGTTTTCCTCGTAGTATTCGACATCGACCGCGCCCTCCTCGGTGATAAAGCCGTTTAACGCTACCTGCTTGATAAACTCGTGTATACGGTTTACGCAGCCGTTATACGCGCGCTGCAGCGGAATAAGCTCCTCGATAACGGATTTTCCGAAAAACTGCCCCGGGGTCTCCCTGCATTTAACCTGGACAACCGGAATCCGCGTATACGGGAGCGCGCCGTAACAGTAAAGCCTGTCACCGATAATGATTACAAGCCGCCCGTCGGGATAAGCCCGGCTCCCTCGCTCGAAATACGTGATAACCCGCTCGCTGTCCTTGACTTCCCGGTGGCCTATCACGTTAACCGTGCTCTCGAGCCCGAACCCGGCGGTAAAAGGTACAGGAGTCAGCGTAAACGTCTGAAGGGACGCGCCCTCCACCTTGACGCCGTAAAGGTCATAAATCTCGTCAACGCTTTTTATCTGCTCGACTATTATGCTGCGCTGGTTTTCTACACTCTGCTTGAATATGCTTTCGGGATATATCTCATAAGGCGTCAGAAGCCCGTAGTCAACGTCACCCTCGCGGTATACAATCTCCCGCTCATAGGGCGGGTTTTCGCCGTCATCGACGTGAACAGTCTCGCGCAGGATTTCCTCGCCCGAATCCCTGTTCCACCAGCTGAGCCAGAACGCGCTGCCGCAAAGCTCGTTCCAGGCTATCAACGTATTCTTCAACTCTTCGAAATCACCGGTATTCTGCTTATGCCGCAGTATCGCGGTCGCGACCTCGGCTTTTTCATAGTCGTCAATCTCGCTCGTGCGCGGCTTTACCGTCATTAAATACTTAACGCGCTTAAGGTTCGCGATTCGCGTCTCAATAAGCGGAGATATGCGGTTGAACGCCTCGCGCTCGAGCCAGCTGTAAACCGGCCGGAGCTGCTCCACTCCGCCCGAATATACGTTGATGTCGCAGTACTGGTTTCCCGCGAGGAAGTTGCTGTTTAACCGCCATTGATTCTCGAGCGGGAGTCTCTCCTGTTTCCGTCGGTCAAGCTCATCCAACACATACCGCGCGACATCATCGCGAAACAGCGGCTTACCGTCGCGGTCCGAGTCTATTCTGATGTTCGCGTCCGAATCCTTGTCGGGCGGCAGGAACAGTCCCAGAATCGAGCTTAATATACCCTTCAACTCTTATTCACCCTTTTCCGGCTTTTCTTCCGTTACGCGCGTCTTTTTGAGCGGCCTCCCCGGTCTTTTGCTTATGCTCAGGGTTTTTCGCCGCTTCAGGCGCCGCCGACGCGTACTTCGCGATTTCGTTTATGCATTCCTGACAAAGGTCGAGTTTTCCGATGTTTCCGCCGCAGCGCGAAAAATCAATAACCGCGAAACTGGTGCAGCGCGACATATCGCACCTTTTT
>JAAYXM010000266.1 GCA_012515925.1 Clostridiales bacterium | reverse complement strand
TGTCAGGGTCAAAGCTCGCGCCGCGGGGCAGACTTTTGCCCGGTAGGATAACGAAAGATTCAGCGGACTGGTCGCTTCCACACGGAACCGTATTTCAGACCCGGCATCAACGGAAAAATCCGGCAACAGTAGGAATGAAGGCTCAAAATTCGTGATGTAGCTGAGCGGTATCGTAAAGCTTTGCCCTTCATCGACATTATAGATATATCCGGATTCGAGTCTTTGATTGTCGACATAACCTTTAATCAAAGTCGTGTTGCCTATGTCGAGTGTTTTATTTGCTCCGTTCGGTATAGCCGACAGGATTTTATAGCATCCGTTGTATAATTCTGTTCCTTTCCCGCCGTTGTCAACATAAATATATCTGCCGGCAAGCTTTTCCGGTTCTATGGGCTTATCCGCCGAAATCGTAATCGTGTTTTCCGTTGTTAAATCGCGGCTGAAATCCACTATTCTTCCCGTTATATTCGGCGTCATATCATTATAATCACCTATTATATCCCCATCATTCACATAGGCCGTCACCAGTTGATTATCCTTAACGGAGTATACGCCCACGAAACCGCGGAAATCGAATTTTTCATCTATCCGGCATAATATTGAGTTGTTTGTCGAATAGACTATATAATCAATTCGTCCGTCCTTCAGCGTTACCTTAACGGCTCTTATAACATCCCTTCGCATGGGCAGCCCGCCGAGTTTTTCAACGGGTACGCTATCGCGCATAAAAATGCGAAGCGCTTATTTGGAATCCGACTTAAAGCGATAGCGGTTTTCCGGCTTTTTATGTTTATATTTCGAAAGTAAACAGTGGCTGCAGCAATTTTTCATTTTGCTGCAGCCACTGTTTACTGTATAAACCTTTACGTATTAATCTGCTTTACCGGCCTACCCTCGATATAACCCCTGTAGCCCATGGGAGTAAGCTGGAATCTCGGCGCGTCTTCATCCGCCCATTTAAAGCCGTATATCTCGGGATTGTAGGTTTTAATTACATCCCATATCGCGCTTATCGCTTGTTCGAATTTATCATCCTCATACGGCTGTCCCTGAAAAATCATCATTTTGCACGGCGGAAGGTCAATCATCTCAAAGCCTTCCGGAACTTCGCACGAATAATCGGCCGGGACCTCTACTCCCTGAGCATATACTGACGTTCCGGGCTTTTGCATGTTTTCGGGCAGCCACATTCCAATCGGTTCGTAAAGTGCCTCTTTAATGCCGCTGAGCACATCCCAGACATCACACCCGACCTCTTCGCAGTACTCGAAATAATGGGTTGCCTTAATTCCGCGTTTTAAAATCAGCTTTCTTGCCGGCCTGTCCACTACCTGAACAAATACGGCGTTTTGGTTTTGTTTGCTTGACATGTTATCATCTCCTATTTGAATTTTTCGGTAATAGTCACGGATACGAGCGGGAAAAAAGAGATTAATACGCGGTGTGTCCTTGGCATATTTGTGTGGGGTAATTCCAAACTGTTTTGAAAAGGCTCTCGTAAACCCCTCGTGTGAATCGAAGACAAAATCAATAGCGACATCAATTACCCTGGTTTTTTCATTCCTCAGAATCTCCGCGGCCTTCGAAAGCCTGAGCTGCCGGATATACTCAAAGGGCGTTTTCCCGGTTAGCTCTTTAAATACTCT
>JAAYXM010000002.1 GCA_012515925.1 Clostridiales bacterium | reverse complement strand
TAAAGACGCGCCGGAATACAGGCACGTCATGACGGTAAACCCCACCCTGCCGGGAACGGAGCAGAGTATCCGACGCGCGGCTTCTGAGCTCGGTATAGCGGGAGTCAGGATTTTGCCGGGGTTTCATAATTATTCGCTTGATACGCCCGAGGTTGACGCGCTTTGCAATCTTCTGCGCCGGCTGCGGCTGCCGCTGTTTCTGACGCTGCGCATGGAGGATGAACGCCAGTGTTATTTGCTTTATCCGCGTGTGCTGCCGGTGGAGGAAATCATATCCTTTCTAAACAGGCAATCCGGTATACCCACGCTTATTTGTAACGTCCGGCTATGGGAAATCACGGAGCTTAGGGAAGCAATGCAAAACCGCGGCGATGTGTTCGCGGATTGCAGCGGGTTTAAGGATAAGCCGTTTTTACACGAATACCTGACAGAGCATGATCTTTTACGGTTCGTGGTTTACGGTTCGCTTGCCCCGGTTTTTTGCATGACGAGCACCGTGTTATTAATGAAAGATTGTGTCGCGCGAACGCGCGCCGATGAAATCCTGTCCGCCGAAAACTTTTTAAATTCAGTTGCGCGGCAGGAAAACAGCTAAGGAACATGAAAAAACGCTGCGAAGTCCATAGGCCGTCGTTAAGGCCGGGATTCGCGCGTTTTTTATTGCCGAAAATCGAAAAAATCTGCGGACGGCAAAGAAAAAGAATTGAAATATTCCGAAAACAGATATATAATACTTATCGGGAGCGCGTATCCCCGCGCTCCCGGCATACCCGAACAATATACGGAGGCATAGCTCAGTCGGTTAGAGCGCTCGCTTCACATGCGAGAGGTCGAGAGTTCGAGTCTCCCTGTCTCCACCATAAAAGAGCCTTGTTTAAAAACAAGGCTCTTCACATAGAACAATAACAACAGGGGGCAATTAACGTTGAAGATAACGGCTGCGACTAAAACGAATATTATCATACCGCGGGAGGCGACCGAACGGGAGGTTTTCGCGGCGGACGAGCTTTGCTCTTATTTAAAAAAGATTACAGGGGCCAGAATTGAGATTATAACCGACGATAGCGAGCATACGGGAAACGCGATAATTATCGGAGGGCCGGAGCGAAACGCGGCAGCGGCGAGATATATAAGCAAGCCTGAATTCGACAAAGCTGTTCCGGGACCCGAGGGCATGATGATAAAAACTTTTGGCTCGGAAACGCTGCTTATTGCGGGCAGCTCCGAAAACCCCAACGAATGCGAGCGCGGCACGATATATGCCGTATATGAGCTGCTTGAACGGTTTCCGGGCTGCAGTCTGTCCGCGTATATCAACCCTGAGGTGTCGGGCGGCGAGCATATCCCCGTTCTTGATGAAATCAAGCTGGACGGGATAGAATATATTAAGCCGTCGGCGGATATAAAATACAGGACGGCGATAGTTCAGTACGCGAACCTTATAGCCGACCCCGACCATGCTTTCAATATCACGTTTCTTGACTGGCTGTGCAAGAACCGTTACAACAGGATTCTGACATGGTCAAAGGTTTACGAGAAATACAAGGAAAACGGAATGCTGCGCGAAGCGGAAAGGCGCGGGATACGCTTTACGGTAGGCCATCACGAATCATCCCGGCTTTTCCTGCCGCCGGAAGGCAACTCGTATTTCCCCGAGCGCTACTATGAGACCCACCCCGAATACTATAAGCTTATGGAGGACGGGAAGCGCTTTCGCCCCGAAAACTTCTGGGGACAATGGATATTCTGCAGCCGGAACGACGACCTGATTCGCGAAATATCAAATAACGTTATAAGCTGGATAGCACAAAACCCGTCGGTTGACATTATCGCGTTCTGGCCGCAGGACGGTATGGACAAGCAGTGTGTCTGCGAAAAATGCTCCGAATACAGCAAGGTCGCAAACTATACTTTTTTTCAGAACGAGCTCGCGAAGCGTGTCAGCGAGGTATACCCGAATGTAAAAATCGATATGCTGATTTATACGGATTTGTGGGAATACCCTGAGGGACTTAAGCTTGAGCCGTGTCTTATTGTTGACGAGGCGACATGGAGCAAGGACGGCCTGCGCGCCGCCGGAAAGCCGGACGGGACCGGGTTTATCGATACGTATTTCGAGAAAAACCTGTTACAATGGCACGGCGCGGGCGCCGAGGCGGTTATCTACGACTATTATATGGGCGTATACCCCGCGCGGCAGCGGTATATACCCATGGCGGACGAGATAGCGAGCATTTTCAAGCGATTTTCGGAAACGGGCGTCATGGGTTCGGGAACGCAGATAGAATGCTTTAACATGTGGAATCATATTTTCAATTTTTATACATTCGCGCGCACCGCGTACGACACGAGCCTGACATTGGAGGATTGCCTTAATTCCTTTACGCGGATTTTCGGCGCCGGCGCGATGTATATATCCGAAATAATTCGCGAGGCCGAGGCCTGCCTTGACGGGCAGACGGATATAATGCACGCGGGGCTTTATCTGATGGATCATATCGATAAGAAAAAAATATATGCTCTGTACGAAAAAGCCCTTAACGCGGCGGAAAGCCCGGCGCACAGGAACAATATCCGCATGATGAGGATGGTTTTCAGGTATTCGGATTTGGAGACAAGCGAGGAAACCGCAAGGGACATGGAAAACTACAAGGCCTTTAAGGAGTACGAGGACCCGACGGGTGAGCTTTATTATATAAGCAGTTTTGACAGCTATAAATACAACAACCCCGGGTACGGAATAGCGGTGCCCGTGGATTGTTCCGACAAAGGCTTCAAGCCGGACAAATGGTATATGTTTGAAAAAAATAAAAGCCACTAAGCCTTAAAGATTTTTCCGTCAGGACGGCGAAATAATATGATACCCCTTAAGGAGTGAAAAGCTAAAGCTCTACTTAGGGGGTATAAACTACCGCAAGGTTTTGCGGTGTCTTTTTAAAGGTTTGACCTCCGGTTTACAGGACTATTAAAAAGGGGGGAGTGTTTTTGGGGAAAAGCGCTGCTTTTGAAGCCGTACATACCGGCATGTGTACGGAAATCGCGCATTTGGCTTTCGGGAAGAAAGCGGCGCAAGCGCTCAGAGCCGTTAAAAAGGAGGCTCAAAGGCTGGAACAGCTGTTCAGCCGGTTTTTGCCGGAGAGCGATATCGGCCGAATCAACCGTTTTGCGGGCGTAAAGCATGAAAAAATCAGCGCGGAAACCTGTGAAGTTCTATCAAAGGCAAAAAAGATTTCGGAAATCTCTCAAGGATTATTTGATATTACCGTCGGTCCGCTGGCGGATTTATGGAGCATAAAAACCGCGTCTGAGCCACCTCCGGACAACCTGATTGAGCGGGTTCTCTCGCTCATCAGTTATAACGATTTAGAGCTTGACGCGGACCGGAAAAAAGCTAAACTTACAAAACCCGGGCAGTCCGTGGATTTAGGCGGTATCGGAAAGGGATTTGCAAGCGATTGTTTTGTTGAGATATTCCGGAAACACGGCGTTGCATCCGCCTTTTCCAATATCGGCGGGAATGTGTCCACACTTGGATGCAAGCCCGACGGCTCGCCCTGGCAGGTGGGCATCCGTCATCCCCGGCAAAACAGCCTGCTCGGCGCGGTCAAGGTATGCGGAAAAGCGGTTGTAACCTCGGGTGATTATGAGCGGTATTTTATTGACAGGGAAGGCAGAAGGTTTCATCATATTCTGAATCCGGTTACCGGGTATCCGGCGGAGTCCGGGCTTGTCAGCGCAACCGTTGTGGCGGAAAGCGCCATGACAGCGGACGCGTTATCAACAGCCGTCTTTATCGCGGGTTTGGAGTCCGGGCTCTCGTTGATTGAAAAATTTCCGGTGACGGACGCGGTTCTGGTTGACACAAGGCTCAGGGTATATGTAACGCGGGGTTTAAAGGAGTGTTTTCAGCCCTCCGGCGGACTCAACGTTTATTATATTTAAATAAGGAAGGTTAAACCATGCATAGTGCTAAAACAAGAAAGGGGAATAAAAGAAAGTTGGTTATAATTCTGTCAATTATCGGCGGTGTTGTTTTGCTATTGGCGGCAATGGTTATTGCTACCACCCCGGGTCGGGATGAGCTAAAAAACCTGGTCGTCGCGGATGTGGATTTCGGCAATCTGCAAGACGGGGTTTATACGGGCGCATACCGCGGGACAAAGGACAGCTTCAGAAACGCCGCGGTTGAGGTTACCGTTGAATCGGGTGCCGTCACGAAAATCAAGGTAACGGAGGGTGCGCTGGCCGGCGACAAGCAAGAGACGAAAATAGGTAAAGGACAGACGATTAAAAATTTGTTTGACGAGATAATCGAAAACCAGTCCCTGCAGGTTGATGTTGTCAGCGGAGCGACACTGACATCAAAAGCCCATCTCAACGCGGTGGAAAACGCGCTTAAACAGGCTGAGGGAAAATAATACTCTTTTGTGTAACGATATTAACGTACATAGGCGATAAATCCGAAAGGGGTACCGGAATTGTCCGCTCGGCAAGGTGTGAAAATTATACTGTCGGCTTATCGGCGAAAGCGGATTAGCTTCAGACTGCTTCGCGCCTTCGCTGCAGTCGTTCTGCTCGGAATTCTGATTAGATGCGTTTTCGCTGAGTATTTGTTTATAACCTCGGTTTTCCCTGATTTGTCCGTATGGCTCGGAGCCGCTGTGCTCGCGCTTTCCGCGGCCATGCTTCTGGCCTCAATCAAGCAAGCCTCTCCGATTTGTGCAAAAAATGAGAGGACTTACAGGGCCGGGTAATTTATTATAGGGACGGAGATGAAGGTATGGAATGGCTTGGCAGGCTCAACGCGGCAATCGCGTATCTGGAGGAGCATTTAGAGGATGAAGTTGACATCACGCGCCTGGCGCGGATTGCATGCTGCTCCCCGTTTCACTTCCAGCGGATGTTTTCGTATCTGGCGGAGTTGCCGCTCGGAGAATACATACGCAGGCGAAGAATGACAAGAGCGGCGGCGGATTTGCAGAACAACGATGAGCGAATTATTGATATTGCCTTAAAATACGGCTATGATTCGCCTACCGCTTTCAATCGCGCTTTTCGCGGCGTACACGGAATAGCGCCCTCTGAGGCGCGAAAAGCCGGCGCGGTCCTTAAAGCCTATATGCCTATCAGCTTCAAAATTTCAATTAAAGGAGAGGCTGAAATGAATTATCGTATTGAAAAGAAGGACGCTTTCAGAATAGTCGGGACAAAGGGGCATTATGAGTTAAACGTTGAGGAAAACTTCACGCAGATTCCGGCTTTCTGGCAGAGTACCGTGCAGAGCGGCAAAATAACGCGGATTCTGGGACTGTTAAATCAGGAGCCTAAGGGCATACTGGGCGTAACAAGCAGTCTCAAAGGCAAGGATTTTGATTATTATATTGCCGTGCCGAGCGACATGGCAGCGCCGGAGGGGTTGGAGGAGTTTATCGTGCCGGCCGGTACATGGGCGATTTTTACCTGCATAGGTCCCATGCCGACGGCTATCCAGGAGCTGCAAAAGCGTATAGTCAGCGAATGGCTCCCGAATTCCGGCTACGAGTACGCGGACGCGCCGGATATCGAGGTGTATTTCGAGGGGGACCAGCAGGCGAAAGACTATCGCTGCGAGGTATGGCTTCCCGTGGTAAAGAAATGACGTCCCTTCCTGAGTTGAAAAAGGTTGGTGAGAGGGTAAAATGAAAAAGAAGCCGATTTCCGATTATCTGAGCATAGGTTCGTCCGTAGGAATATGTGCCGCGCTCGGCGTTGTGGTCGGCGCGCTGCTTCAGAATTTAGTGTTTTGGCTATGTATCGGAGCCGGGGCTGGTGTGGTCGTCGGAGCGGTTTTGGCACTGTATAACCAAAAAACACCTTGAGTTGTGTTATTGTGACTTTATCACTTAACGGGGTTTTCGGTTATGCTAATATATAGTATAATCAGAGTATTCTTACAAAGGGAGGTCATAAAATGAGCAAGACACTTGATAACCTGATGGAGGCGTTTGCCGGCGAGTCCCAGGCAAACAGGAAGTATACGGCATACGCGAAGCAAGCCGAAAAAGAGGGTAAAACCAACGCGGCAAAGCTGTTTCGAGCCGCGGCCGACGCGGAGACATTGCACGCGCTTAAGCATTTTGAGGTAGCGGGGAAAATAAGCTCGACCGCAGAAAACCTTAAGGACGCGGTTGCGGGTGAGACATATGAGTATAAGGATATGTACCCGGATTTCGTCAAGGCGGCCGAGGCCGAAGGCAACAAAGCCGCGCTTATAAGCTTTACATTCGCGATGAAAGCCGAAGAGGTTCACGCAAAGCTTTATCAGGAAGCACTTGATAACGTCGACGGCACCGAAGAGGGATTCTATTACCTGTGCCCGGTGTGCGGGAATATCGAAAAAGCCCGTCCCGATAAGTGCAGCATCTGCGGCGTCCCCGGCGACCGGTTTATCGAGTATTAATATAATAAAACTATCGCCGGCACAGCCGGCGATAATCACAAACAATAATGATTTAAGCCCTTTGCGGACTGGCGCAAAGGGCTTAATATTTCAATTCCTACAGCAGTTTTATGCCGTTTTCCTCGCAAAGCTTTATATCCTCGTCCGGCCAGACGGAAGCCTGAACCTCGCCTATATGCGCCTTGTTCAGCAGGAACATGCACAGCCGGGACTGCCCGATTCCGCCGCCGATTGTCTGCGGCAGCCTGCCGTCCGCGAGCGCGCGCTGAAACTGAAGATTCAGCCGGTCGAGGCAGTTTTCCGCGGTAAGCTGCTCGATAAGCGCCTGCTTGTCAACCCGAATGCCCATTGACGAAACCTCAAACGCGCAGTCGAGCAGCGGATAATACAGGATTATATCGCCGTTCAGCTTCCAGTCGTCATAATCCGGCGCGCGTCCGTCGTGCTTCTCGCCGGATTTGAGCCTTCCGCCGATTTGCGTTATGAAAACCGCGCCGTACTTTTTCGCGGCTTCGTATTCGCGCTGCTTCGGCGTAAGAGCGGGATAGGAGTCTTCCAATTCATAGGTTGACATAAACACTATGTCGGACGGAAGCTTTTTCGGCACGCCGAATTTTCCCGCGACACGCGCCTCCGTTTCAAGAACAACCGAATAAATCCTGCGGACAATCTGCTTTAAGAACTCAAGGTTTCTGTCCTCTTTACTCATAATGAGCTCCCAGTCCCACTGGTCAACATAAATCGAATGCAGATTATCCGTTATTTCATCTCGGCGGATTGCGTTCATGTCGGTATACAGCCCTTCGCCCTCGGCAAATTCGTAATTTAAAAGCGCAACGCGCTTCCATTTCGCGAGGGAATGAACGATTTCGCATACCGCGTCGTCCTGCTCTAAAATCCCGAAGGATACCGGGCGCTCGACTCCGTTAAGGTTGTCGTTTAACCCGGTTTCGGGCTTGACAAAAAGCGGCGCGCTGACCCGCGTAAGGTTGAGCGCCGCGGCAAGCGCGCGTTCGAAATAATCCTTTATAAACTTAATGCAAATCTCGGTTTCGCGTATCGTCATATTTTTCGGGTATGCTTTTGGTATGATTATTCTTTCCTTCATTTATTCAGGCTCCAAATTAGTATTTAACGAGATAGTTTTCGATTTCCCAGTTATGCACCCTGCGTTCGTATTCGGACCATTCAAGCTCCTTGGCCGTGATATATTTCTCCGTGATATGCGTGCCGAGCGTGCTTGTCATGAGCGGGTCTTTTTTAAATTCCTTTAAAGCTTCGCGCAGGTTTCGCGGAAGTGTATCGATTTCGGTCAGGGTTCGCTCCTCGCATGTCATCTCGTATATATTGGAGTCCACGGGCTTCGGGGGCTTAGCCTTGTTCTTGACACCCTCAAGTCCCGCGGCGAGCGCCAGCGCCAACACCAGATAGGGATTGGCCGACGGGTCGGGGTTTCTGAGCTCGATACGCGTACCCTCGCCGCGCGTGGCGGGGATTCTGATGAGCGGGCTTCTGTTTTTGGCCGACCACGCGATATAAATCGGCGCCTCATACCCCGGGACAAGACGCTTATACGAATTCACGAGCGGGTTTGTAATAGCGCTCATGCCCTTCGCGTGCGCAAGTATGCCGGCAATGAAGCTGTACGCGGTCTCGCTGAGCCCGAGCGGGTCGGTCTCATTGTAAAAAACGTTTTTGCCGTCCTTGCACAGCGACATGTTTATATGCATACCCGAGCCGCACATGCCGTAAATCGGTTTGGGCATGAATGTCGCGTGCAACCCGTGTTTATGCGCGATGGTTTTAATAACAAGCTTGAACGTAATAATATTATCCGCCGTGGAAAGCGCCTCGCCGTATTTAAAGTCGATTTCATGCTGACCCTCGGCAACCTCATGGTGCGAGGCTTCGATTTCAAAGCCCATTTGTTCAAGCGTCATGCACATATCACGGCGCAAGGACTCGCCTAAATCAACCGGGCCCAAATCAAAATACCCCGCGGCGTCGTGCGCGATGGTGGTAGGCTTGCCGGCCTCGTCGGTTCGGAAGAGGAAGAACTCCGCCTCGGGGCCTACGTTGAACGCATAACCCATTTCCGCGGCCTCGGCAAGCACTTTTTTAAGCACATAGCGCGGGTCGCCCTCAAACGGGGTCCCGTCGGTACGGTAAACGTCACAGATAAGGCGGGCAACATTGCCTATGTCGTTAAGCCATGGTAGCGTGACAAAAGTGTTTAAATCCGGGCGCAGGTACATATCCGATTCCTCGATGCGCACAAAACCCTCAATCGACGAGCCGTCAAACATACACTCGTTGTTGAGCGCGCGCTCCAGCTGCTTTTCGGTTATCGATACGTTTTTCAGCGAACCGAAAATGTCGTTGAACTGCAAGCGGATAAACTTTATGTTTTTTTCTTTTACGATACGGAATATGTCGCTTTTAGTATAACCCGGCATAAATTATTCCTCCGTCAATAAATTCAAATAGCTTTCACTTTCGGTTATTATATCACGAAAATATATGTTTTTACAATCGTTTATAATGCCGGAGCATGTAATTTCGAAAATATATGCCCGATTTCTCTGTAATTGAGATTATTAGCTGCGTTCTCTTGTATTTCCCCCCTCGGGGGAGAAGATAAGCCCTACCCTAAATCCTTACTTGTAATTTTGGTAAAAACATATATAATAAGAATTATTAATCCGGAGGTTTTGCAATGAGTATAATAAGAGACATAAGTATCGCGGCGAGCGGGCGCAAAAAAATCGAGTGGGTTGCCTCGAGCATGCCCGTGTTAAATGAAATAAAGGCGCGCTTTGAAGCCGAGCAGCCGTTTCGAGGCAGGAAAATATCGATGTCCATCCATTTGGAGGCGAAAACCGCGTATCTGGCAAAGACGCTTGCGGCGGGCGGCGCCGAGGTGTACGTTACGGGCTGCAACCCGCTTTCCACGCAGGACGACGTTGCCGCCGCGCTTGTCGATGAAGGCTTTGAGGTCTTCGCGTGGCACGGAGCCACCGAGGACGAATATATTTCGCATCTGGTCGAGACTCTTAAATGTGTGCCCGACATTATAATCGACGACGGCGGTGACCTTATCGGGCTGCTCCACGGCGAATACGAGCGGTTCGGGAAAAACCTTATCGCGGGCTGTGAGGAGACCACGACCGGGATAAGCCGCCTGTATGCGAGGAAAAAGGCGGGGAAGCTTAAGTACGCGATGTTCGCGGTAAATAACGCGAACTGCAAGCACCTGTTTGACAACCGCCACGGGACCGGGCAGTCCGTGTGGGACGCGATTATGAATTCGACGAACCTGCTGATTGCCGGGAAGTGCGCCGTTGTCGCCGGATACGGTTTTTGCGGCAAGGGTATCGCGATGCGCGGGCGCGGGCTCGGCGCGAGGGTTATTATCTGTGAGACGAATCCGTTTCGCGCGCTTGAGGCGTATGCGGACGGGTATACGGTCATGCCGATGGACAAGGCGGCGGAGATTGGCGATATATTCATAACCGCCACGGGCTGCCGGGATATAATCGTAAAGCGGCATTTTGCGCGTATGAAGGACGGGGTTCTGCTATGCAACGCGGGGCATTTCGATGTTGAGATAAACAAGAAGGATTTATCCGAGGCGGCATGCGAGGAGTTTGAACGGAAACCAAATATCCGCGGGTATCGCATGAAGGACGGGCGCATGCTCAACCTGATCGGAGAGGGCAGGCTCGTAAACCTTGCCGCCGGAAACGGCCATCCCGCGGAGATTATGGATTTAAGCTTCGCAATTCAGGCTTTGACCGCCCAATATATATCACGCAGGGAAGGCGGGTTTACGCCGGATGTTTATCCGGTTCCGCCGGAGATAGACGAACAAGTCGCGAGGGTAAAGCTAAAGGCGGAGGGTATCGAATATGACGAGCTGACCGCCGCGCAGCGAGATTACCTTTCCGGCTGGTAAGAATGTCTCAACAGCTTCTTTGTTTATAAAAAGTAATTGATATAATAGCATTAAAG
>JAAYXM010000284.1 GCA_012515925.1 Clostridiales bacterium | reverse complement strand
ATAACCGGAAATTGAGGAACAGCTGCTTTGTGCCGCAAGGCATCAAAGCAGCTGTTCCTATTTTGCCTCTACGAACCAGCGCGGGTCCTCGAAGAACAGGTATGGAGATACCGATTCTGCTTTGTAATATAAAACTGCACGAATTATTGAATTTGAAAGATATTCTGCTTTCACGCGAGGGTGTCTATGCGGATTGCTGCGGCTTGAAGGATTCGATGACTGCATTGGAGCAGCTTCAAAATGCGGGCTTAACAAAAAGGATGGTCTATGGCTCTCTTGCGCCGATATTTTGTCTGAAAAGCAGCTTGTTGGTTGTTGAAAAAAGCAATATTTCAAATGAAATTAAGGACGGGATTTTTTCCGGAGCCGGGCTTGAAACCTCGATACGGGCTTTTGAAATTACTTAAACTTCTTGTCCGGTACATCAAATAATAAACAATGGTTCATAATCTTTCTTGATTATAAAAACGCGATTTACAAAGAATATTCATGTAATTAATATCGCGTTTTCATTCCCGCGTCAGTGGAAAAAATCATATCTTTCCATTGGGAGAGATGATGCTTTTTATTTCACGTTGGGGAGTAATAAAAAGAAAAATTCTCCCGGTTCTTAGGGAGAAGACAGGAGAGATTATGAACAGAAAAGCAATATTCTGCCTTGTTTTATCGGGCGCGCTTTTATTATCGGCCGCTTACGCGGCGCTGCCGTTTACAGATGTAAGCGATACGCATGAATACAGGACCGCGATAGAATTCGCGTTCGATAAAGGGTTCGTAAACGGCGTTACACCGACAATGTTCATGCCGGACGCGAGCCTTACCCGGGCGCAGCTTGCCACGGTCTGGGCGCGTTCACTGCAATTTCAGACCGACAATCACGGGTTTAAAGACGTTACAAGACTGAACAACTATTATGATACGCCGATTATCGTGCTGCGCAGCAGGGGAATAATCGACGGCGTGAGTCAGAACAGCTTTGCGCCCAATTCCGTTATTACGCGCGAGCAGCTCGCGCTTATAACAATGCGCACCTATAACCTCGGGGTCGCAAACGAAGACGATTACAAGCGCTACAGTGATTATGCCGCGATTTCGGAATGGGCGCGCGACGGGGTTTCATCATGTCTTAACGCGGATGTCTTTATAGGGCTGTATGACGGGGAAAGCTTTATGCCTCAAAAGCCGGTTACGCGCGCGGAAATCTGCAAGCTTATTTACAATATTTCTTTGCCGATGTACACTATTACAATCGCGCCGCTTGATGGCGGAGAGATTACGTCGAGCGCGACGAGGGCACGGCCCGGAACCAACATTAATCTGACAATAACTCCCGACACGGGCAAGCAGTTGAAACAGGGCACGCTTAAGTATAACGGCAATGAGATTACGGGCACATCGTTTATCATGCCCGCGGCGGATGTGACGATAACCGCGGAATTTGAGGATAAAGAAGAGACGCAGGAAGCGGTTCTGGAATCGATTGAGATTACCGAAGAGCCGACAAATAAAAGCTATACGGTTGGTGAGCAGCTAAGTCTTGAGGGTCTTGTCGTAACAGCGAAATACAGCGACGGAGAAAGCAAGACGGTTACCGATTATATTACGGAGCCCGAAGAGGGCAGCGCTCTCGACACGGCGGGAAGCATAACCGTAACCGTAAGCTATACCGAAAACGAGATTACAAAGAGCGCGGCCTTTGAAATAGAGGTAACGGAACAAGAACAGAACGGCGAATAGAATAGAATAATAAAACAGGCTGCGACCGCAGCCTGTTTTATT
>JAAYXM010000265.1 GCA_012515925.1 Clostridiales bacterium | reverse complement strand
TCATTTAATACCTTAAGCTGTCCCCTGCCGATACCGGCCAAGACGTTGCTCATTCTGTAATTGAACCCAAGCTCGCTGTGCTGATAGTGACGGGCTTTGTCTCTCGCCTGAGTTGCCCAGAACCTGACCTTTGAAATGCGTTCCTCGTTATCAGATACGAGCATACCCCCGCCCGAGGTGGTTATTATCTTATTTCCGTTAAAGCTGAAAACGCCGTAATCGCCGAATCCGCCCGTATATTTACCTTTATACTTTGTGCCTAAGCTTTCTGCTATACTTTGTGCCTAAGCTTTCTGCCGCGTCCTCAATTAAGACCGCGTTGTGCTTTCTGCAAATACCGGCAATCCTGTCCATATCCGCGGCAAGGCCGTATAAATGAACAGCTATAACGGCTTTTGCGCCGGGGTATTTTTTAAACGCCTCCTCAAGCAAATCCGGGTTCATGTTCCATGTTTCATAATCGCTGTCTATAAAAACCGGCGTCGCGTTTTGATAGATAATCGGATTTGCGCTTCCGGAAAACGTAAGACTTTGGCAAAACACGATATCACCTTTATCAACGCCCGCCGCCTTTAGCGCCATGTGAAGCGCGCTTGTTCCGGAAATCAAAGACGCCGCCGCGCGAACGTCGATAAGAGCTGCCATTTCCTTTTCAAATCCATCGACATTTGCGCCCAGCGGAGCAATCCAGTTTGTATCAAAAGCTTCTTTTATGTATTGCATTTCAAAACCCTCATCGCTCATATGAGGGGACGACAAATAAATCTTTTTCATCATTTAACTCCGACGTATTTTCACCGTATATGAATAATGTAAAAATAGTATAGCATATTTCTTAATAAATTACAATAATATATTTCCTTTAGTTTCCATATTTATTTCTTAATTCTAATTACGCTTTTCGACATGTTTTAAACATCATAGGATTTATAATACAAGTAGTCTATAATAAGGAAGGAGTGTTTAAAATGCCGCGCGGCGTGAGGAAGAAAACAGATTACGGAGAGCAGATTAAAAAAATCGAGGAGAGGATAAACAGGCTTAAAAAAAGCATCACCGAACTCGAGATGAAAAAGGCCGAGATGCAGAATCTCAAGGAGCAGGACGAACTTAAAAGGCTTAACGACCTGATTAAACAGGCGGGCTCCTCTCCGGAAGAACTGATTAACGCGATAGTCTCTCATTCGGTTGAGCACGCGAGCTGAAAACCCGGTTTTTGCCGGCTTAAGCGGTTTAAACACACCGTTTAAGCCGGTTTTGTTAATGCTTTTTTTGTTTTTAGAAATTTATTATTGTATTTTTGAGAAAAAGGTTGTATTATTAAGGATAATAATGTAAAATATTTTTATGCGGGAAAGGGGTGACGGTTATGTTTTCTGATAACACCTTCTTCGAAAACACGACTATTGAAAAGGATGACGATGTTGCGAATAACGATTATTTAGGGGATTTTTTGCTCGAATCAAAAGAACATCTGGAAAACATCGAAAAAAACCTGCTCGCGTTTAAAGAAAACAGGAATAAGGCAGAGCTTATAGACGAAATATTCAGGGACTTTCACACGATTAAAAGTCTCTCGGGTTTTGTCGCGCAGGAGCTTATTCAAAGGATATCGCATGAAACCGAAAACGTCCTTGATAAATGCCGGAAGGGTAATCTGCCCTTGACCGATGAGCTCCTTAGCCTTATACTTAAATCAGCGGATTTTATTAACAGCATTTGCGTATCACAGGAGCTAAACCGTGACGCGAGCTTCCTTACCGCCGTTAACGCGCATTTCGAAAAGCTTAACGGCTTAAACGCGCATGTTAAAATAATAAGACCCGTTAAGTCCGAAACCGCTGAGCCGTCATTAAACAGCGCCATAGACAGAATACTTTACGATACAAAAAAAGAATATCTGGAAAAACCGTATGTAACGCCTGAGATGAAAATTTCCGATAATAATATAGAGAAGGAAAACGAAGACGAAAACGAAGACGAGGCCGTAGCCGTGGCCGGGATGAAACCTTCCGATAATCGTATTGAAGCCGATACACCGGAAATAAATATTGTTAAAACGGATTACGGCAGGGATATCAGGGAGGACGGCAATTTCGCCCGTGTCCCCGTTGACAAGATTGCCGAGCTTGCGGATTTGGCGGGCGAGGTTTCATTAAGCATAAGGCAGCTTGAACGCCGGATTACGGAAACCTTCCTCGATGTAAACGGCGAGATTAAGCACCATCTGTCCGGCTTAAGCATGGTTTCAAACGATTTATACAAGCTCGCGATAGATATGAGCATGGTATCCCTTAAAAACGTGTTCAACATGGTAAGACTTATCGGTATTGACACTATAAAGACATTAAATAAAAACGTTGAACTTGTGTTTTTCGGTGAAGATACTA
>JAAYXM010000264.1 GCA_012515925.1 Clostridiales bacterium | reverse complement strand
CGGCATCAGGCGAAGACCTTGCGCTTAAAGGCGCGCTGCGCGTCGCGGGAAAGATAAACCGCGCTCTTAAAACCGGGTATTCCGATATAGGCGCAAAAGTATTCGGCCCGGCTCCCGCGTTTATTTCAAGGCTTAACAATAAATACAGATTTAAGGTCATGATATGTGCGCAGAATAACAGAAGAATGCGCGAGCTTATAACCCGTCTTCTGGTTGACTTTAAACGCGACAGGCAAAACCGCAGGATATCGGTTGTCGCCGATGTCAATTCTATGGACTTTTAGTTTGCTTTTTTACGCCGGAATGTCAAAAAAAATCTGAATTAATTAACACCTGAGAGAAGGATGAAAATATGGGAATCAGAAACATATTAAAGGACGACGACCCGCTTCTCAGAAAAACCTCGAAAACCGTAGGTGAGTTTGGGGAACGTCTTCATATACTGCTTGACGACATGCGCGACACGCTCATAGCGGCGGACGGCGCCGGGCTTGCCGCGCCGCAGGTCGGTGTCTTGCGCCGCGCCGTAATCGTATTAAACGAGGATAAGCTTATCGAGCTTATCAACCCCGAGATAACAGAAATAAACGGCGAGATTATTGAACCCGAAGGCTGTCTGAGCATTCCCGGCATATTCGGTACCGTAAATCGCCCGTTGTTTGTTAAGGTGCGGGCGCAGGACCGAAACGGGAATTACTTCGAGGTCAGCGGAGAGGGAATGCTTGCGCGCGCGTTCTGCCATGAAATCGACCATTTAAACGGGATTCTGTTTACCGATAAGGTAATTGAGTATATTGACCCCGAGAATATCAACAAAGAATAGTATATCTCCCCCTGCGGGGGAGATAATACGGGCTCTTATTCACCGATAAGGTAATTGAATATATCGAATATATAAAGTAATGATTTTCCCTCAGGCGTGGGATTAGAAACGTTTAAAGGAGTATTGCTCTTGAGGATAATGTTTATGGGAACGCCGGACTTCGCGGTGCCGGCACTTAAAAGCCTTATATCTGCCGGCCATGATATCTGCGCGGTTGTGACCCGGCCCGACCGCCCGAAGGGGCGCGGCATGAAGCTCGCGCCGCCGCCGGTTAAGGAGCTTGCGTCGGAAAGAAGCATTCCCGTTTTCCAGCCGAAAAGCATAAAAGGAAACGAGCTTGCCGGGGTATTGGAGAAATACCGCCCCGAACTGATAGCTGTCGTCGCGTATGGGAAGATACTGCCTGAATATATACTGGATTTTCCTTCTCACGGCTGTATAAACCTGCACGCTTCACTGCTTCCCAGATACAGGGGCGCCGCGCCTATCCAGCACGCGGTGATTAACGGCGAGAAAATAACCGGCGTAAGCACTATGTATATGGCGGAGGGGCTTGACACGGGCGATGTTATTCTACAGCTTGAATGCCCGATTTCGGACGAGGACACTTCGGAAAGCATGTTCATAAAGCTCTCAGGGCTTGGCGCTGGGCTTCTTGTCGATACGGTCAGAGCAATCGAATCGGGGAGTGTTACCGCCGTGCCGCAGAATGACAGCCTTGCCACATACGCGCCAATGATTAAAAAAGAAGATTGCCGCATAAACTGGAATAGAAACGCAAATCAGGTCTGCAATCTAATCCGCGGCTGCTACAGCATGCCCTGCGCGTTTACGTTTATCGGAAATAAACGCGTAAAGGTTATGAGAGCGACTCCCGGCGCGGCACACAGCGATTTTCCCGGGAAAATCCTGAAGATTGACTCCGACGGCATGGAGGTCGCGGCGGGCGGCGGCATTACCGTTATTATAAAAGAAATGCAGGTTGAAGGAAGCAAGAGAATGACGCCTGTCGAGTATACAAGGGGACATGACATTCCCTCAGGGATTATTCTCGATGACGGGCAAAAGGAGGATTTATAATGCTGCCTTATTATTACGGAATTGATATTACTTATATTATCCTGGTTCTTCCCGCGATAATATTCGCGATGGTTATGCAGGCACGGGTGAATTCGACCTACACTAAGTTTTCGGGCATCGCGAATGCCCGCGGGATGACCGGCGCCGAAATCGCGGACAGGGTTTTAAGGTCAAACGGCGTTTACGATGTCAGAGTAGAGCGCACGGAGGGAACTCTTTCGGACCATTACGACCCGCGCAAAAAGGTTATCCGCCTGTCGGGTCCCGTATACGGCGGAAGCTCGGTTGCCGCGGCGGGTATCGCGGCTCACGAATGCGGACACGCGATACAATATGACGAGGGATACGGACCGATAAGAATACGAAACGCTATCATCCCGGTATCGCAGTTTGGCTCGATGATGGCATTTCCGCTGATACTTCTGGGCTTTTTTCTTTCATATCAGTCGCTCGTTAATATCGGGATTCTGTTTTTCGCGGCGGCGGTCGCGTTCCAGCTTATCACGCTCCCGGTCGAGTTCAACGCGTCACGGCGAGCGCTTGCCGCGCTGGATAACACAAATATACTCTCGGGTAACGAAACCCAAATGGCGAAAAAGGTGCTTTCAGCCGCCGCGATGACCTATGTCGCCGCGCTCGCGGTATCGCTCGCGCAGCTGCTCAGGCTTTTGGTGCTGTTCGGGGGATTCAGGAGAAGAGATTAATGCCCGGGAAGGACGCACGGGATTTCGCGGT
>JAAYXM010000263.1 GCA_012515925.1 Clostridiales bacterium | reverse complement strand
TGCCGTCTATAAAGTCTCTGATTGTCTGTGAGGAAACCGGACATCATATGGAGGTTGCGGCACATGTCGCCGTTGATACCGTCAGATGTATCGCTCTCGAATCGACCGAAGGACTGATGTGCGGATCCCCGGTCATATCCGACGGACAGCCCATTACTGTTCCGGTTGGAGACGCGGTTATAGGCAGGGTCATCGATGTACTGGGGCGACCGATCGACGGCAAGGGTGAAATCATATCCGACCTGAAGCTCCCTATCCATCGCCGTCCGCCCTCATTTTCAAAGCAGAGGCCGGTTTCCGAGCTGCTTGAGACGGGAATCAAGGTCATCGACCTTCTGGCTCCGTACGCCAAGGGCGGAAAAATCGGGCTTTTCGGAGGCGCGGGTGTAGGCAAAACCGTTCTGATTATGGAAATGATTCACAACGTCGCTACCTGTCATGGCGGATATTCCGTTTTTGCAGGTGTCGGTGAACGCAGCAGGGAAGGCAATGAGCTGATCCGGGACATGGAGGAAAGCCATGTCATCGACAAGGCGGTTCTCGCTTTCGGCCAGATGAACGAACCCTCCGGTTCCAGAATGAGGGTTGCCCTTACCGGACTTACGCAAGCCGAATATCTTCGTGATGTCAAGAAGCAGGACGTTCTGCTCTTTATCGATAATATATTCCGTTATGTTCAGGCCGGCAGTGAGGTCAGCGCGCTATTGGGCAGACTGCCTTCCGCAGTCGGTTATCAGCCGACGCTGGCAAACGAGCTGGGCGATCTTGAGGAGCGCATCGCCTCCACGGACGACGGCTCCATAACCTCCGTTCAGGCAATATATGTTCCCGCGGATGACCTTACGGACCCTGCCCCGGCGACTATCTTTACACACCTTGACGCAACGACGGTTCTTTCCAGAGACATCGCGGAGCTCGGCATATATCCCGCGGTTGACCCGCTGGCGTCGGCAAGCCGTATGCTGGAACCCTACGTTGTCGGTGAAAAGCATTACAGGGTAGCTCACGGGGTTCAGGAATGCCTGCAGCGCTATGCGGAATTGAAGGATATTATCGCGATACTCGGTATGGATGAGCTTTCGGCAAACGATAAGCTGACAGTATATCGCGCGAGAAAAATCAGAAACTTCCTTTCCCAGCCGATGTCGGTTGCCAAGGCATTCACCGGACAGGAAGGCAAATATGTTCCGATTGAGCAAACTGTCGAGAGCTTCCGCCAGATAATAGACGGAGAGGCCGACGATATTCCGGAGGCCGCTTTCCTGATGGTCGGCGATATTAACGAAGCAAGAGAAAAAGCGAAGACCCTTTAGTTTATACCGGTTCGGGTGAAAGGAGTGACGGCTGTGTCAACCTTCAAACTTGAGATTCTTACTCCCCAGAAGCAGTTCTTTCTGGGCGAAGTGGAAGCTGTCAACTTCGTTCTTCACGACGGCGAAATGACGGTCATGAAAGGCCATGAGGCCATGCTTGCCGCGCTTGAAATCGGCGAGCTGCGAATCAAAGTAGACGGAAACTGGAAATACGCTGCCGCTTCCCAGGGGTTTATTGAGGTGCGTCCCGATCAGACGCTTATCTTTGTGCAGTCCTGTGAGTGGCCGGAGGATATAGACGCCGCGAGGGCAGAAGAGCTGCGTCAGCGGGCACTTGAGGATATGCGTCAGAAGCAGAGCCTCATAGAATACAAGGAAAGTCAGGCGGCGCTCGCCCGCGCGATGACCAGACTCCACATAAAAAATCACATTTCGGATTAAGACTGCAATTTATTTTTTTTACACATCCATTAAATATATTATTCCGTTTCTTAAAACTAACGGCGCAAACTAAACAAGCGTACTGTTTCAAGTGAATCGGCACAAAACAACTCTGATTATTTACGGTTAAACAGCCCTCCGCCGCGTTACTGCGGCGGAGGGCTGAATTTCATTATTCTTTTAATTTACCGGCTATATAAAAGTATATATTCCGCATGAAGTTATACTTCCGCCTGTGTTGCAAAACGGGAGGTTAAATGATAAAATAAAACGCAAACGGTTTGACCGGTAATTTTTATATATAATACGAGGTTTTATCATATATGACGGTATTTGTTGACAGCGGTAATTCCGATAGCTTCGAGCGGTTTGTGGAAAGCCACCCGAAGGGGCATTTTCTGCAGTCGCTTAAATGGGCAAGCGTAAAAAGCCCGCAGCCGCACGCGGCGGTGATGTCCGTTGACGAAAACGGGAATATCCGCGGAGCGATGAGCATGTTCGTATACCCGGAGCAGCTTTTCGGCCTTTCGCTTTTATACGCGCCGCGCGGGCCCGTCTGCGCCGCGGGCGATACCGCGGCGATGCGGGATTTGTTTAACGGCGCGGAACAGATTGCCCGAAAACACCGCGCCGTTAAGCTCGTGCTCGACCCGGATATAACGGAGGAAGACAACGAGTTTCTAAAAAACCTCGGCGTTTTCGGAGTAAAACGCGGGGACAACCGCAAGGACAACACGATTTTGCAGCCGTTTTCGGTTTTCCGAATCGACATTAAAAACAAAACGCACGACGAGCTTATGGAGATGTTTCACTCAAAGGCGAGATACGACGTGCGCTCGGCACTTAAAAAAGGCGCGGTATGCGAAATCGGAGCGCGGGACGACCTCCCCGCGTTTCACTCGCTCTTGCGCGAAACCGCGGAAAGAGACGGGTTTACCGTAAGAAGCCCCGGGTATTTCGAAAAAATGTACGACGTGCTGGCGCCCGACAATCTGAAGCTTTTTGTCGTTAAACACGAGGGCGCCGTGATTGCGGGCTCGGTGCTAATAAGATACGGGAACAAGTCATGGCATATGTACGCCGGAAGCGGCGAGGCATATAAGGACCTTCTGCCGAATTACCTTATGCAGTGGGAAATGATGCGCTGGTCGGCGGAAAACGGCGTTGATATTTACGATATGCGCGGCATCGCGGGAGAGCGCGACAAAACAAAGCCGCTCGACGGCCTGTTCAGGTTTAAAAAGCGCTTCGGCGGAGAGCTTTTTAGTTTTGTCGGTCGCCTGGAGCTGGTATACAACCCCGCGGCGGTTAAAGCGATTTCCGCGCTGAAAGCAATAAAAAGATTACCCGGAAGGATTTTAAAACATGATTAAACATATTACCGGCGAGCAGGATAAAAAGCAATACGAGGAGTTTGTAGGAGGTCATCCCAAAGGTCACTTCGTAAAATCCCTTAAGTGGGCGGAGTTTAAAAAGCCGTGGAAAACCGAGGTTTTTGTTTCGGCCGACGAGTCGGGGAAAATCCGCGGCAGCATGCTGATTATGATAAGCCGCGTGCCGAAAACCCGCTATACGCATATGTACTGCCCGCGCGGGCCGGTCGTGGACGACGGGGATTCCGATACTCTGTCCGAGCTTTCGGCCGAGGCGCGCCGACTCGCGGAAAAATACAACGCGTACGAGCTTGCAATCGACCCGGATATAACCGAGCGGGACGAAGACTATCTTAACCTGCTTAAGTCGGCCGGGTTTGCGATAAACAACACAAAATACCGACCCGAATATCTGCAGGCGCGCTATGTTTACCGCCTTTATCTCGGCGGACTTGACGAGGAGAGCGTGTTCGCGAACTTCCACTCCAAAACACGCTATAATATCCGGCTCGCGTCGAAAAAAGGCGTCAACTGCCGGATAGGCGGGCGGGAGGATTTGCCCGCGTTTCACGAAATTATGAAAGAAACCGCCGCGCGGGACGGTTTTCTGGCGCGAAGCCTTAAATACTTCGAGGATATGTATGACGCGCTCGCGCCGGAGAATCTGCGGCTTTATCTCGCGGAATTCGAAGGAACCCCGCTTGCCGGCGCAATCGCGATATACTACGGCGACAAGGTCTGGTACTTATACGGCGCGAGTTCCAACAGCGAAAGAAACCGCATGCCGAACTACCTTATGCAGTGGGAAATGATACGCTGGGCAATAGAGCTTGGCTGCGGCATATATGATTTTCGCGGCGTTACCGGCGATATGGAAAAAACCGTGCTTGAGGGGCTTATCAGGTTTAAGAGCGGCTTCGACGCGTCGCCGGCGGATTTCGTCGGAAGGCTCTCAATGGTGTTCCGCCCGCGCGCCGCGCGGTATATAGAAAGCGCGCAGTCGTTCTACCGCGCGCTTATAAGGAAATTTCAGATTTTAAAAACCGGGAGGACTTAATCCATTTACAGCTCTTCACAGGCGCCCGCGTTACGCGCGGCGTCTTCAATTTTGCTCGGAACGCCGTTTCCCCAGACAAAGCAGAACTTTTTCCCTGAGGCCGCGAAGAAATACGAGAGCCAGTATGCTAT
>JAAYXM010000262.1 GCA_012515925.1 Clostridiales bacterium | reverse complement strand
GTCTCAACACCAAATCCGTAAAGCTTCCAAGCTGCGTGTCAAGCATTTCCACAGTCTTATCGTCCGCGCCCTTTTGGCGCGCAAACACATGTGCCGCGCCGGACTTGCCGTATAGCGGGTTTACGACGTCGCACAGCGCGATAATCTCAATATCGCAAAGCAGCTTTTTTGCGGGAAGTGTATCAAAGCCGGATATTTCGGAAAGAGTTCCGCCGACGGGTATGAACTCATTTCCGGCTTTATTAAAAAACTTAACGCCGAGCGCTGCCGCGAGTCCCGTTCCCGCGTCGTTTGTGGCACTCCCGCCGAGCCCGAGTATTATCCGTTTTACACCGCGTTTTGCCGCGTCGCGAATAAGCTCGCCCACGCCGTAAGTCGTAGTTGTCGCGGGGTTTGGTTTCCGGGCAAGCGTTAAACCGGCGGCCGCGGCAAGCTCGATAACGGCGGTGTTTCCGTCCTCTACAACACAGTATTCCGCGAAAACGTTTTTGAAATCCGGGCCCGTGACATTAACCCCTATACGCTCGCCGTCTATACATGCCATAAAGCAGTCCACCGTGCCTTCGCCGCCGTCGGCAATCGGAAGAACTTCGACAAAAGCGTTCGGTATATGTTCGAGAATAACACTTCTGATTATATCGCATATCTCGATTGAGGACATACTGCCCTTAAACGAATCCGGAGCAATCAGAAACCTTTCCAAAAAACCAGCCCTTTCATAAACCCGTTGTCACAATTATATAATCGCGGCTCAAATCAGTCAACAAACCTACGGATTTAAAAATAAACCTGTAAATCGCGTGTTTAATCGCGGCACCGCTGTCCCCCCGGTGGGACAGCGGCCATTATTTTTCCGACATGCTTTTTTAAACAAACCGCAGCCCGAAACTGCAGTTTATATGCCAATTAAACCGCGGCTGTTACAAAAACAATTGCCATTGACAACAAGGGTATAATACCTTATAATCATAGCGCGAGTAAGCCGGACAGTCGCATGCATAAAACCGTGAGGTTGTGCATGAGGAAAGTCCGAGCTCCACAGGGCAAGGATAACGGGTAACACCCGCCGAAGGCGACTTCAGGAAAAGTGCAACAGAGATATACCGCCGCGTTTTCGCGGTAAGGGTGGAAAGGTGAGGTAAGAGCTCACCGGTGGACGGGAGACCGCTCCATCCTGCAAACTCTATCCGGAGCAACACCTGATAGGGGAACTCATGCCGGATTTCCGGCAGAAAGGCTTGCCCGGCCGTTCCCGGGAAGGTGGCTAAAGGCGTGCGGCAACGTACGGCATAGATAGATGACTGTCTAAGACAGAACTCGGCTTACAGACTTACTCGCATGGAGAAGCCGCACGGTGTTAATTAAACACCGTGCGGCTTCTCCAATGAAATTCGTTCCTGCGGAACGGATGAAATTAGCTTCGCATATTAAGGAACGAATTTTATATCATATCGAACTTCGTTCGATATTTCATAATCCGAAGGATTATTTCATATTGCGCCGGCAATATTTCATTATATATGATATAATAACCGCAAGCGGTTATTATATTTTTAATTAAAGTCCTTCGGCTCGCCGCTTTCGCGGCAACCGCCGAAGATGACACATTATATCATAACCGATTGAGTATTTTGTCCCGGTAGATTGATTACGGTTATGATATAATAATCACAGAATAAAACATAAAGGGGTGGTCGGCTTTGAAAAAGATTATAGCGCCGGCTTTTATCGCGGGTCTGTTAATCGTATTTTTCATCGGTCAATTGGTAGCTTGCTTTGTGTACGAGGTACCGAACTTTATAAAAATCCTGGGTGCCGTCATTTTCCTCGCGTTAATCGGCGTATCAATCTTCGTATTAATTGAAAGAATAAAAGAGATAAGGAGCGGTGAAGAAGATGATCTTGGTAAATACTGATTATATTTCGGATAAAAAGCTTGAAATGCTCGGGCTTGTCAAGGGCGCGACGATTCAATCGAAAAACATAGGGCGCGATATTACGCAGGCGTTCAAGACACTCGTCGGCGGCGAGTTAAAGGCGTATACGGAGATGATGAACGACGCGCGGGCGATCGCGACCAAGCGCATGGTCGAGGAGGCCGAAAGGCTCGGCGCGGACGCGGTTGTCAATATCAGATACGCATCGTCCGCGGTGATGCAGGGCGCCGCCGAGGTAATAGTGTACGGAACTGCCGTAAAATTTATATAAATTGTTAGTTTTTTAACAAAAAGTATGACGTTTTTTTAGGTTTTCGTCTATTGCTTATCTACCGAATAAAATGATACAATTTAATGCGATGCGCAAAAACGAAATCGGAGGTTAAATAGGTAATGGACTACAAAAAACAAGCGATAATTGACCATGAAAAGTGGCAGGGCAAGATAGAGGTTATAAGCCGCTGTACGGTAAATAACAAGGACGAGCTGTCGGTCGCCTACACCCCGGGCGTTGCCGAGCCGTGCCTTCAAATCAGCGATAACGTGGATTTAAGCTATAAATATACGAGACGGTGGAACCTTGTCGCGGTTGTTACCGACGGGACCGCGGTTCTGGGGCTCGGTGATATCGGCCCCGAGGCCGGAATGCCCGTTATGGAGGGGAAATGCGTACTGTTCAAGCAGTTCGCGGACGTTGACGCGTTCCCGCTCTGCATACGCTCAAAAGAGGTTGACGATATAGTCAAGGTTGTCTCGCTGTTAGCCGGAAGCTTCGGAGGGATAAACTTAGAGGATATATCCGCGCCGCGCTGCTTTGAAATCGAGCGCAGGCTCAAGGAAACATGCGACATCCCGATTTTCCACGACGACCAGCACGGTACGGCGATTGTCGCCGCCTCCGCGATGATCGGCGCGTGCAGGCTTATGAAAAGGGATATCGGAAGCCTTAAGGCGGTTGTCTCCGGCGCGGGCGCGTCGGCTATCGCGGTAACGCGTCTGCTTATGGCGCTCGGGCTTAAAGAGGTTATCCTTTGCGACCGCAAGGGCGCGATTTACGAGGGCCGCGACGGGCTCAACCCTGAGAAGGAAATGATGGCGAAAATCACGAACCGCGCGAAGAAATCCGGTACTCTCGCGGATATGTTAGTCGGGGCGGACGTTGTGTTCGGTCTGTCCGGACCGGGCCTGATTACGCAGGATATGATTAAATCCATGAACAAGGACCCGATGGTGTTCGTCATGAGCAATCCCGTACCCGAGATTATGCCGGACGAGGCGAAGGCCGCGGGAGCCGCGGTCGTGGGCACCGGCCGTTCGGACTTTCCGAACCAGATAAACAACGTGCTCGCGTTCCCGGGCGTGTTCCGCGGCGCGCTGGACGTGCGCGCGTCCGACATTAACGACGATATGAAGGTCGCCGCGGCGTACGCGATAGCAAACCTAATTGACGAAAAGGACTTAAGACCGGATTATATCATTCCCGAGCCGTTTGACAAACGGGTCGGCCCGGCGGTAGCGAAGGCGGTCGCCGAGGCGGCAAAGGAAAGTGGCGTCGCCCGCCTGTAAAGCATAAATAATAAGCTGATGTGTCGGTTTTCCGTTCACATCAGCTTTTTTGTTTTATCTAATACCACCGGTTTGTTGGGAGTTACGGGTTACGGTTTTCGGAGAAAAAGAATACCGCAATCGTGCCCGGGCCGGAATGTGAGCCTACGACGGGACCGACATTGCCGAATTTAACAGCCTTGGCATGTACGCGCCGTATAATTTCACTCTTTACATACTCTGCGTCATCAATTACATCGCCATGACTGATAAACACGGTCTGCTCGGTCGGGTTAACGCAGGTTTTGGCGATTCTGTCGACCAGCGCGTCAAGGGATTGCTTCCTGCCGCGAACCTTGGTCACGGGCACAAGCTTTCCCTCATCGTTTACGCGCAGCACCGGCTTTATACCCAAAAGGCTGCCGATAAGCGCGGTCGCGGAGGATATCCTGCCGCCGCGTTTTAAGTGGTTTAAATCGTCAACCGTAAACCAGTGGCACATCTTAAGCTTGTTCTCCTCAAGCCAGCCGGCGACAGTGTCGATATCCGCGCCGTTTGCCTTCATATTTGCCGCGTGGTAAACCAGAAGCCCCTCACCGAGCGAGGCGGAAAGCGTATCGACGATAACGATTTTATTGTCCGGGTATTTTTCGCGCAGCTCGTCCGCCGCAATGCAGGCGGATTGATATGTCCCGCTGAGCGCCGAGGAGAACGCGACATACAACACGTCCCTGCCCTCGTCCAGAAACTTCCCGAAACACTCGGTAAACGTATTCGTGTTAATCTGGGAGGTGCGTGACATTTTACCGCTTCTCAGCATATCGTAGAACGATTTGCTTGAAAGCCCGGGGTTTAGCGGGTCATCCTTGTACGTTTTACCGTCAATCGTAAATTCCAGAGGCAGCACTGTCAGGGAAAGCTCGCAAACCAGATCCGCCGGCAAATCCGCGGTGGAATCGGTTATTATAATGTATTCGTTCATATCTGATTTCCCTTTCTTTTCAATTCAGGTATACGGCCTATAGGTGTTTTATACTAAAACGCTTTTTTTATACGTTCAAGTGCCTCCAATGTGTTTTCGCGGGTTCCGAACGCGGTTAATCTGAAATAACCCTCGCCGTTTTTCCCGAAGCCCGAGCCCGGAGTGCCCACGACGCAAGTGCGGTTTAGAAGCAGGTCAAAGAAATCCCATGAAGCGCCCGGACATTTCATCCAGATATACGGGGCGTTGACGCCGCCGAACACCTTAAAGCCCGCCGCGGCAAGGCCCTCGCGGATTATACGCGCGTTTTCCATATAATAAGCTATGGTTTCACGCACCTGCGCCTTGCCCTCAGGCGAGTATACCGCCTCGGCGGCGCGCTGGACTATATACGGAACGCCGTTGAATTTCGTCGTCTGACGGCGCAGCCACAGCTTGTTCAATGAAACCGCGCTTCCGTCCGCGGCTTTCGCGGAAAGTTCTTTAGGAACAACGGTGTACGCGCAGCGCAGGCCCGTAAAACCCGCGGTTTTTGAAAAGCTTCTGAACTCTATCGCGCATTTTTTCGCGCCGTCAATTTCGTAAATGCTGCGCGGAACGTCCGGCTCCGAGATATACGCCACATATGCCGAGTCGAACAAAATTACCGCGTTATTGGAAATCGCGTAATCGACCCATGCCTTAAGCTTTTCGCGCGTCAAAACCGAGCCCGTCGGGTTGTTCGGCGAGCAAAGGTAAACCATATCCGCGCGGTATTCCGGAGGATTTGGCGCAAATTCGTTTTCGGCGGTCGACGGGATATATTTTATTTCACGCCCCGCCATTGTATTCGTATCGAGATATACGGGATAAACCGGGTCGGTTATCGCGACGATGTTGTCGTTTGAAAGTATATCACCGATGTTTCCGGTATCGGATTTAGCGCCGTCGCTCACGAATATCTCGTCCTCCTGTATATCTACGCCGTTTGCGCGGTAATCGTTGTCCGCAATCGCGCGCCGCAGGAAGTCATAACCCTGCTCCGGACCGTAGCCGCGAAAGCCCTCAGCGCTCGACTGCTCGTCTATCGCCTTGTGTACCGCGGCTATAACGGCTGCGGGCAGCGGCCTTGTAACGTCGCCGATACCGAGCCTGATAATTTCCGCGCACGGGTTTTTCTCCTTATATTCCGAGACCCGCCGCGCGATATCCGAAAACAGATAGCTTTCCTTTAAATTCAGGTAGTTGTCGTTGATTCTCATTTGCCAAAGCTCCTTATATGTCTATACATAATACTATTAATTATATTATTCGGTGGGCAGCCTTCCGTCATACACGAAGGCCGCACCGCCCGTCATCCATACGGTTTCGTCATCCCAGCGTACTATTAAATCGCCGCCGCGAAGCTTTACCCTTATATCCCTGTTTCTCTTTACATATCCCTTGAGTATTGCCGCCACGACGACCGCGCACGCGCCCGTCCCGCAGGCAAGCGTTTCGCCGCTGCCGCGCTCCCAGACGCGCATCTTAAGCGTTTTGTCGTCAATAACCTCGACGAACTCGGTATTGACGCCCTCGGGGAATATCCTGTTTTTCTCGTATAACGGGCCGATTTTTTCAAGGTCGAACGCGTCAATGCCCTGCGTGAACATGACCGCGTGGGGGTTGCCCATTGAGACGCAGGTGAGCGGTGTGTCGAAAAACTCGGTTTTGACCGGAACGTCGATTATCTCGTCGCTTAGAACCGGGATTTTTGACGGCTCCAGAACAGGCGCGCCCATATCCACGCGCACCGATTCCACGGTATTATTGTTTACGGTTAAATACAGCGTCTTGATACCGGAAGCCGTTTCGACGCTGATTGTCCCCTTTTTGCACAGGCCGCGCTCATATGCGTATTTCCCGACACAGCGTATCGCGTTCCCGCACATCTTGCCCTCGGACCCGTCGGCGTTAAACATTCTCATGCGGACGTCAGCCGCCTCCGACGGCATAATCAGCACGATGCCGTCGCCGCCGACACCGAAATGCCGGTCACTCAGACGGACGGAAAGATCGCTCGGGTTTTCCACGGTTTCCTCGAAGCAGTTGATATATATATAATCGTTTCCGTTTCCGTGCATTTTAGTAAAACTAAGGCTCATTTGACATTGCTCCCGTAAAAAAGTATTAGTACGAATAGAATAACATAAACCGCCCTTATTTGGCAACCATTATTATGTATTTTGTTGTGTTTGCTTGTGTTTCCTCCCGGGGGGAGAGAAAGCAACTTATTACTTTTCTTTTATCTGTTTATGCCCATCGAAAGAGCGGGAAAACCCCATCCTGTGTTAATTCGAGGCGATATTATAAGATACTACGCCGCCCCTGCCCGATTAAAGCGGACAGGGGCGGCGCTTATTATATCAACTGTTCTCTTTTTCCCACGCGGCGACGCACTTATCGATAAATGCCCGCGGCAGTTCTATATTATATCTTTCAACATAATACGGCAGGTCGGACCACCAGTGGTATTCCCCGTCGGTCATGCATTGTATGCGCTTCGCAATCACTTCGCCGCTTATTACGTCGATTGCGTCTTTATTCCAGTTGGCGGTTGTAGAACCACATCTTAAATAAAACAGAACGGCTTTTTTTTCGGGAAACGGGGTTTCCGAGACAAGCTCCCAGATCGATGGGTAAGGGTCACCCTCCAATTCATGGAATTTGGCTAAAAACGGTTCTTTTTCGTTATAGCCGTCCCAATAAGGCGTATTGCGCTGCGTTATTTCGATGTTTTTAGCCTTGTTTTCTTGAAGATATTTAAATGGATATTGATGCTTTTTCCGATAAGCGCCGGGGGTAAGTCCGACGTCCGCTTTAAATGTACGTATAAAATGCGGCATATCGAAAAAACCGCAGTCATAACAGATATTTACAACCGGAAGACTCGTATCCGCGAGCATTTTTTTTGCTTTTTTTATCCGCAGCCGCCGTATGTATGTGTAAAAGGTGGCTCCGGTAACCTCTCTGAAAATCCGCAAAAAAGAACGTTCGCTTATTGACGCAATATTTGAGATTTCCCTTAAGCTTATATTCTCGGTAAAATGCTTATCGGTATAGTCTATAGCGCGTTGTATGGCTTCCCGACAGTTGATAATGGTTTTCATATCGCGCGACGACAGAACGGGTTCCGTATATTTACCGGCAACCAGAGTCAGAAGCTTAATCAACAATCTGCGAATCAATACCGGCGAACAGTTTACTTCGCGGTTAAATTCCTCAAGCATTTCGTAACAGATTTTTTCCGCTTGCTTCGCGGTATCGCCGCGCAGATGCACAAACGGAGTATCTTTATCGTCGTGAAATAAAAGCGGTCGTAAATAAGCCAGTTCGAACATCGATTCTTTTGAGCTGCCGTCATTTAATATATCGCCGAGATTAACCCCAAAATATTCAACATATTCGAATTCGCGTGTATCAATTTGGTGAGGACAATAGGGAGGAAGAGCGAGAAAATCTCCGTAAGACTGCGTATATGAATTCCCGTTAATAATATGACGAAAGCTGCCCGATACGACATACCATAACTGAACATAGTTATGCATATGCACGTTCTCCAATGCATGAGAAGTTCCCTTCTGTATATTAAACAGGTTTGAGAAGTGTTTTGGTATGCTGTTATCCGAAAATTCATCGGGTTCAAACATGATTTTTAAAGACAAGTCAAAACACCTCTTTTCAGATAATCTTAACCAATAAATACTTTAACATATATTTACTAAAAAAACAATCAATCGGCAGATTAATTAAATGTCGTGGCGATTTTATACAATTCCTTTTTAAAAGGTCTTGATATAATTAAAAAAAATCATGGCACGGAAAAACCGTTCTAACTGTCAATATTAAATAATTATAAAGGAGGAGCAATAACAATGAAAAGCAAAGCTATCAGAAAAAGTGTAAGCGCGTTTTTATGCATCGCAATGCTTTTCGCGCTTATGCCCGCGCTTTATATCGGCGCGGGAGCGGAGGAGGAGGTTCCGCTTTCCGGGGCGGCAGTCACGTATGATTTCCGCATCCGCGCATATCCCGGAGATGCCGGACAAACCATAGCGTATTTCCAGGATTACACCCAATACAGGAAATGGGCTTATGCCGGATGGGGCGGCTCGTTTACTTATTCTAGTGGTATACCGGATAGGTGGCATAGT
>JAAYXM010000261.1 GCA_012515925.1 Clostridiales bacterium | reverse complement strand
TAGTAAAGGGCAAGCCGCCAATGCGGTGGCTACGGTTGCCTCCGGTTCAAAATCTAAAAATATGCCTGTAAATCTTCGGTATTAAAATTTAGTGTGTTTTCAGACTGCAAAAATATTGACAATTCCATTCTTTGCTAAAGGCTCCCGTACTTATATGCGCGGGAGCCCTTTTCGTTTACATAAAGCTGGATATTGTATCGATTGATTTCTGCTCGGCGTCAAGCAGCTTTCGCGCGGTTTCCTTTAAGCTTTCGTCAGCCTGCGGACAGCTTTCCAGCGCGTTTGTCAAATCCGTTATGCCGTCGGTGTTTCCCTCGACGAGCATCCTCGCGAGGCTTCCCGCGGATTCGTTGTCCGTTCCCTGCCCGCGGGTCGAAATCCACAGCCCGAGCCTGGTTTCCGCCGGGCGCGGCACCTCTCCCCTTGCCTCAATCTGCTGACGCGCGTGCTTTTCAATGCCGGACAGGGTACCTATCTGCTCTCTAATACTGTTTTTTATCTCCTCACGCGAAACCGTGGGTTCGAGCAGGTTCAGCGCGTCCACGCACATCGCGGCGTTTTTATGGATCTCTTTTAGAATCTCTATATCATGCTTGTTTTTCCCCACAAAGCCCGTTCTTCCTTTCATTACTATTTATTGAATTATTTTGGGCTGAAATTTGGCGTAAACCCGCCCGATTTTATGTTTTTCGTTATTATTATTGCGTTTTTTAAAAATAATATGTATATGCAAAAATACAGTGAAAAGGAAGTGAAACGCCCTTTACCAAAAGACTCTTTTCGCCCTAAAAAAGTGATGGAATAATTGAAGCTTTTATGATATACTGTTGAGTTGTAAAGCATAAAGACAAGAAGCGGAAAAGCGGATAAAACCAATATTGCACCGACTCTCATCTTTTTTTGGAGTGATAAAAAACGTGTCAAAAGAAAAGACCCGCAACTTTTGCATTATCGCTCATATAGACCACGGCAAGTCCACATTGGCGGACAGGCTTATCGAATACTGCAAGGCGGTAGCCGAGCGCGAGATGTCAAACCAGATACTTGACAACATGGACCTTGAGCGCGAACGCGGTATCACGATAAAGGCCCGCGCTGTGAAGCTGAACTATTTAGGCGAGAATAACGAGGAATACACCCTCAATCTCATTGACACGCCCGGACATGTGGATTTCAGCTACGAGGTCTCGCGGTCGCTCGCGGCGTGCGAAGGCGCGCTGCTTGTGGTTGACGCGGCGCAGGGCATTGAGGCGCAAACTCTCGCGAATACCTATCTCGCGATAGAGCACGGACTTGAAGTTATGCCGGTTATTAACAAAATAGACTTGCCGAGCGCAGAGCCGGAGCGCGTAAAGCATGAAATCGAAGAAGTAATCGGCATACCCGCGGCCGACGCGCCGCTTATTTCGGCTAAGCTCGGTCTTAATATCGGAGACGTGCTGGAGCGCATAATTACGCATATCCCGCCCCCCGGCGGCGATGATAACGCGCGGCTTTCCGCCATAATTTTCGACAGCCAGTACGACGCTTACCGCGGCGTAATAGTTTATATAAGGGTTATGGACGGCAAAATCAAGCCGGGCGACAGGATTAAAATGATGGGCACCGGCGCTGAGTTTACCGTGCTTGAAACCGGGTTTTTAAAGCCGCTCGGGTTCGAGCTTTGCAAGGAGCTCTGCGCGGGCGAAGTCGGGTTTTTCACAGCCGGCATTAAAAACGTCAGGGACACGCAGGTGGGCGACACGGTCACGAACGCTGATAAACCCGCCGAAAAGCCGCTGCCCGGCTACCGCAAAGTTACGCCCATGGTGTTTTCGGGCGTATACCCCGCGGACGGCGCGAAATACCCGGATTTGCGCGACGCTTTGGAAAAGCTTAAACTAAACGACGCGTCGCTCACGTTCGAGCCCGAATCTTCCACGGCCCTCGGCTTCGGCTTCAGGTGCGGCTTTTTAGGGCTTCTGCATATGGAGATTATCCAGGAGCGCCTCGAGCGCGAATACGGGCTCGACCTTATAACCACCGCGCCGAGCGTCGTGTATAAAATACGCAAAACCAACGGCGCCGATGTCTATATCGACAACCCGCTCAAATACCCGGGCCCGACCGAAATCGACTGGGCGGAGGAGCCGTTTGTCTCGGCAAGCATTATCTCACCGACGGATTACGTCGGCAATATCATGGAGCTTTGTCAGGACCGCCGAGGCGAGTTCAAGGATATGAAATACATCGACAGCTCGCGTGTCGAGCTTCACTACGC
>JAAYXM010000260.1 GCA_012515925.1 Clostridiales bacterium | reverse complement strand
TCTCGGCTCTATCATTCGCATAAACCGTGAATTCAAACAACCACCCCCGTTTGTGTTCAGGATTTTTTTATTATATCAAAATTTTCCGAGTAAAACAATGACTTAGGGATAATTTTGTCCCAACCGCAAATTGTAAAACTAACAGCGCGTATTCTCCGCCCCCTCCGGGTGCGGAGAATACGCGATTTACACTTGTTTTTACCGGAATCTCAGAGAAAACGCTTATCTTTTATACCCGTCCCCGCGTTGTGCGGGTTGCTATTGCGGCGTGATACGCGCGTGTATAAATTAAAAACGCGAGGAAATAATAGAAAGACAAACATAATAAGGGCGAGGTGATGCGACAGTTCTCTTCGCTCTTGGAAAGGGAGATGGGATATGGCAAATCTGTCGTCAAAGGAGCTGTCCTCACTCGAGGACCAGCTGGAAATCGAAAAGGTATTTATAAAAAAATACAACACGTTCGCGACGCAATGCACCGACCCCGTGCTGCAAAACAAATTCATGGAGATTGCCGCGAAGCATCAGGCGCATTACAATACGCTGATTGACTATCTGCGGTAAAAGGAGGGATTTAAGCATGAGCAACATACAGATTAACGGCAATATGGGTGACAAGGAATACCTGTCGGACTCAATCAACATGCAAAAATTCATTTCGGATAACTACAACAGCTTCGCGAGCGAGTGTTCCGACACGAACCTGAAAAACGAATGCCTCAATTTATTGAAAGAGGAACATATGATACAAAAGGAGATTTACGATGAAATGAGCAAGCGCGGCTGGTATCAGGTGCAAAAGGCGGACCAGAACCAGGTCGACATGGCCGCGCAGAAATATATGAAGGGCTGAAGAGCTTAAGCACGCGCAATGCCGCGCACGTATGCGCGCCTTTAAACGTATAACCGCCGGTACCGGCGGTTATACGTTTCGTTTTCTGATGCACGCTATCGGCATCATCAGCGCTAAAAGCGCGACATACAGATACAGCGGCGGAGTAAAACCAAGGCTTATAAAATTCGCCGAATTAAACGCGATATGCGCCGCGGTCGAGCTCCACAAGCTTTTGCTCTTGCAACGTATAACGCCGAGCACCAGACCCACAATAAACGAATATATGCTCTGAACCGGGTTAAAGTGCGCAATCGCGAACAGTACAGCGGTCGAGATAACCGCGGCGGCCGGCCCGAACGCCGATAAGAAGGTTTTAAACAGCACCCCGCGGAAAAAGAACTCTTCAAACATCGGGGCCAGCACAACCACGGTCGCAAGCACAAGTATTGTATTGCCGTTAAAAAGGCGCGTCAGCGTATCGTTATGGTTGATTATCCATTTTTCAGGCAAAGTAAACTCTTTCATTATGCCGCAAATCAAAAGGTTCAATACCGTCCCCGTGACCGCGGCGCCGATAATACCGAAAAAACGCGCGCCGCCGTATCCCGCGTACCCGGTTAAATCCTTTTTCTTAATCTTAAACGTTATATAGCACAGCAAAAAAAATAACAGATACGATAGTAAAAGCGCGGGCAGGGTTTGCTTTGAAAAAACCTCCGTTACGGCTTCCGAAAAGTCACCGCCGCGAAGTAGCATGCGGTTTTCCAGAAACTCAAACGCCGTTTTCGCACTGACGGCAATAAGTATCAGAAGCTTTGACAGGTATATGGACAGAACGTATAAAACGCAGTATAAAACAATATCCAGGATTAAAAACAGTCTTTTCAACCGTTTACACCCCTTCCTTAACGCCGCCGAGCAGGATTTCACCCGCGCGGTATATATCCCCCGCCCCCATAGTTATGATTAAATCGCCGTCACGCGCGAGCTCGCCTATACGACGCGCGAGCTTTGACATATCCGGGATATACTCGGCATTCGGCATCCTTTCGGCTATATCGGCCGATGAGACCCCAATCGTGTTCTTTTCGCGGGCGGCGTAAATATCGGCTAAAAGCACGATATCCGCGAGACCCAGCGCGGACACGAACTCATCCAGCAGCGCGGCGGTTCTCGTATAGGTATGCGGCTGAAAAGCCGCGATAATCCGCTTAAAGCCGATTTCCGCCGCGGTTTTAAGAGTCTCTGCTATTTCGCTCGGGTGGTGGGCATAATCGTCATAGACCTCGGCGCCGCGGTATGTGCCTTTATACTCAAAGCGGCGTTTAACCCCTGTGAATTTATTAAGCCCCGCCGCGATGCTTTTTTTAGATATACCCAGACATAATGAAGCGGCAGCGGCGGCAAGTGAGTTGTAAACGTTATGAACACCCCTTACGGAAAGCTTGATGTCAATCAGCTTCTCACCGTTCATACAAAGCGAATACTTCGGATAACCGCCGTGATACACGATGTTTTCCGCGCGGATTTCCGCGTCGCCGTTATTTACGGCAAACTTTAAAACCTTCCTGTTTATGCCCGAAACCGCCTTCAGGGAGTTTTCGTCGTCAGCGTTTACGATAACAACGCCGTCCTGCGGGGTTTTCCGCGCAAATTCATTAAACGACTTTATTATATCTTCAATTCCCGAAAAGAAGTCGAGATGGTCCCTGTCTATATTTAAAATTACGGCTATCGTAGGCTTGAAATTCAAAAATGAATTGCAGTACTCGCAGGCCTCGGCTATAAAAAGCCCGCTCTGCGCGACGCGCAGCGCCCCGCCGATAATCGGCAGATGCGCGCCGACCATCACCTGCGGGTTAAGTCTGGATTCAATCGCGATATGCGTACACATCGAGGTTGTCGTGGTTTTCCCGTGAGTGCCGGAAACGCAGATAACGTTTTCATACTCACTCATAAGTATCCCCCACACCTCCGCGCGCTCGAAAACGGGCAGGCTCAATTCGCGCGCCCGCACGATTTCCGGGTTTGTATCGGGTATCGCGGAATTACGGATTACAATATCCGAGCCTTCCACATTATTTGCGTAATGCCCTATATTTACGCGTATACCGATTTTTTCGAGACGGTTCGTGTTCTCGCTTTCCCTGATGTCGGAGCCCTTAACTCGAAAGCCCCTGAAATTAAGCACCTCGGCAAGCGCGCTCATTGAAACCCCGCCGATACCTACGAAATGCACCACACGGTTAATATCGGAAAAGCAAGAAGATTTATCGCAGCTTAACATATTGAGGTCAATCCTTCCATATACCGGCTGAAAATTTTCTATGTATTATTATATGGCCCGGCGGTAAAAATATAAATGATTATCAGTATTATATTATTTTGAGAAAATAATGTCCAGAGAGGGTTTGAATTTTAAATGGAAG
>JAAYXM010000259.1 GCA_012515925.1 Clostridiales bacterium | reverse complement strand
TGAAAAACCCGAGGAGTTCTGGTCGCTGCTGATGAGCGCTCTGGAACGTATAGATACATCATATATCGATTTTTATCATCTCCATTCGCTGACAATAAAGCTGTGGGATAAAGCCAAAAGGCTCGGCATTCTCGACAAGCTGATTCGCGCGAAGAGTCTCGGGCTTATTAAGCATATAAGCTTTTCGTTCCATGACGACCCGGCGCTTATGAACGAGATTGTCGATACCGGGGTTTTCGAAACGCTTACGTGCCAGTATAACCTGCTGGACCGCACGAACGAAAAAGCGATGGAATATGCCGCGAAAAAGGGGCTCGGCATTGTGGTTATGGGCCCGCTCGGCGGCGGGAATATCGTCGCGGGCGGGGATAAGATACTTAGTAAATACGAAAGCGGCGCGAAATCCGCTCAGGAGCTCGCCTTTAAATTTGTGCTCGGAAATCCGAACGTGTCGTGTGCCATATCCGGCATGACGTGCATAAATGAGCTTAACGAGAATGTCGCGATTGCCGAAACCGCGTGCGAGACAAGCCGTGACGAATGGTTAAAGCTTATTACAGCCAGTGACGAAATCAGCGCGATTTCGGATTTATACTGCACGGGCTGCGGCTATTGCGAGGTCTGCCCGAAGGGTATCAAGCCCGCCGTAACATTTAACGCTTATATAAAAAAGCATGTCTGGGACTTGGATGATATCGCGAAAAAGATTATCTCTCAATTCGGCGAGGAAAGCTATAGCGGAATCAGTCCGGAAAGCTGTATTGAATGCGGAAAATGCGCTAAAATGTGTCCGCAGAAAATTGATATCCCGACAAGATTAAAGGATTCCTGGTCAAAGCTCAAAGGTCTTTTATAAGCCAATTTCTGAAATGTATTGATATAATACATTTGGTCTTTAAGTAAAGAAAAATCATACTCCGATGTGGTAGAATGTTTTTAAGAGAAAACAAACCGCAAAGGAGAATGATTTTTCATGAAAAGTATAGCACAAAAGGCGGCGAAAAAACAAGCCCGAAAACACGCAGCTATGGAGAAACAAGCAGCAAAAAAGAAGACTCGAGTTGTAGAATACGCCATTAAACATGGTAAACTTAAGGCTTCGCGGCAGTATAGGGAAGCGCTTAGCAACATCAAACGGTGGTCAAAATTGTATGACGGGACATGGAAATCGCTGTTGCCAAAATCACGGCGACCACACAGTCACCCGAATCAGCATACCTTGGCGGAGGAAGCGGATATTGTCGAAGCATGGACGAAACACGGTAAAAAAGGCGTTCAGTATGTGTACACCATCCTGGTCAGGAAATATGCTTACACACGAACGGAATGGGGGCTTTTCCATGCACTTCGGCGGCTTGGTCTGATAGATAAACCCAAAGGCAAGGGACGCCGCAATTACAGGCAATGCACGCCCTGCGAAATACCGGGCGAAAAAATCCAGATTGACGTAAAAGAAGTTCCGTATTATTGTATACGCGGTAAGCATAGGCGAGACGAGAAAAAGATGTATCAATGGACGGCAATTGATGAGTGTACCCGTTGGCGGTTCGTGTACGGCTTTGATGAACATACACCGGAAAACTCTGTTAAGTTTTTAAAGATGCTTTTAGATAAATTTCCCTTTGAGGTTATGACAGTTCAAACCGATAACGGCACGGAGTTTACCTACAAGTTCATCAGTGATGAGAAGAAATGTCCGTTTGAGGAGGAATTGGAGCGGTTAGAGATTAGTCACAAGCTCATTAAACCTCGAACGCCTTGGCACAATGGAAAGGTAGAACGTAGCCATAGAATGGACCAACGATACTTTTATGAATGGGAGCATTTCAGAAACATGGATGACTTCAACGAACAACTTGCACAGCATTTGGATTGGACGAACGATAAGCCGATGAGGATTTTCTGCGGTAAAAGTCCGCAAGAGAAGTTGAACGATTACATGTGGCTCATATGATTGTTGGGACACTGTGGAAAGCGTGGAAAAGGGCGTTAGACTTTCCCACCCTTACCACAGTACTGCTACTACGACTACGCACCGCCGCAGCGGATTATTGTTTTTCGAAAAAAAGGACCATATGTTTGACAACCGCAGAGCGGTTGGGACAAAATTATCCCTAAGTCATTGTTTTACTCGGAAAATTTTGATATAATAAAAAAATCCTGAACACAAACGGGGGTGGTTGTTTGAATTCACGGTTTATGCGAATGATAGAGCCGAGA
>JAAYXM010000258.1 GCA_012515925.1 Clostridiales bacterium | reverse complement strand
GGCCGGTGGGTATATAGCCGGCTTCGTCAAACGAGTTTATATGCGAATACAACAGAGTTGACGCGAGTATTTTAAAATACTCGCCTATGCCGGGCTCCGCGCTTGATTTCAGATAATAAGCCGCGACGGACTTATATACCATATCCTTCTTTTCGTCAAGCGGTTCATACAGCGCGGGCTTCTCCTCGTAAACGCCGTCCGCCATAATAAGATTCAGCTTTTTTGAGTCAAGATTAATTATTTTCTGCGCGACATACGGTTCTTCCCATTTAACGAGCGGAGCGCCGCAAATCGCGAAACTTGACACGGTACGGCGGTTTTTATAATGGGGAAGAGGAACGCGCATAATAAGCCTTATCTCATCCAGCCTTATTTCCGCACCCCTGACGGGATTATCTACACTGAAAACCGTATTGCCCAAATCCTTAATCCGGCTGATTTGTCCGAGCTTTACAAACACGCCGCCCTCTATATAAACCTGTTCGTCGCTTTTAAACCCGATAACGCCGTCGAAGGCGGGCTTGACAATATCTCCGCCGTTTACATAACGAATTACCGGCGTCTCCGGGGTGTCGGCGCGTATGGTAAAGCTTAAATCCAGATCCGCGTCGGAGTCTATAAAGCAATACATGCCGTAATCGCTGCGGTGAAAGCTGATTTTTACGACCCCGAATTTCTCCCGCTTCCGGCTGAGCGTCACGGTATATTCGTCTATGTTTAAATACTTATATTCGTATTTGTTTGTAAGTACCTTATTCATGATTACGCCCAAACCGTTTGTATCTAAGGCGAATTCGTATTTTGTTCCGTTCGGGGCGATGTATGAATCAAGCGGCAAGGTTGTCCTGAATACGTAATGAATTGTAATAATCGGTATTATAGCGAGGAGAAGCACCGCCGCCGCTATTATCTTAAACAATATAAGGCTTGTTCTTTTTTGGGTTATGACTTCCACTTTCTTGCCCCCTCTATATGTAAAAATCTGATTGACCGGATTTCATAGGTGAAAAGCGGACGTAAATACGCGTCATCCGTATGTGTGCAGATAAGTATATTGTCCAATGACGGGGGATTGCCGACCCTGCAGACAAAAAGCGAATGATAAAACCTGCCGTTTAATTCGCCCAGCTGGATTACATCGCCGGGCCGGATTTCCGATATGTCCGTTTTGCGCGCGTAAGGCCCCTCGGCTTTATTGCCGACTAAAAAGTTATATAGAAACGCTACGCCGGACCAGGAAGGGGAGCGGCTCCCCGGACTTATATAATACCACCCGTAAGTAAGCTTGTAATTCATAATCCCGCAGCCCGCGTATACGCACTGGGAAATAAAATTCGTGCAGTCCCCGCCGAGCTTGTCAAAATTATAATACTTGGGGTTGCGGCGCGTCGCCCATTTTTCCGCGTATGCGACGGCTTTTTTGCGGTCGTAAGCAGCTTCGACTAACATACAAAACCCTCCGGATGCTTTTTTATAATAATATGACGCGTTTTTATAAAAAAACATACCGGATTGTTTATTATTATAGTATTATTAATAAATCCCGTCAATAGGGCGCGCGGAGGCGGAGTCTTATGCGGGAAAGTCTAAAGCAAAAAACAGCACGGCTGCAATTTGACATGCAATTCGCGATTGCCGCATTTTTAATTGACATATATTTCATTATGTTATATTATTGTGCAAATGAAAATCATTCGCATTTAGATTCGGAGGCGTATATGAAAAAAGTCATATTAATATCCTGCGCTGTTATGCTTCTGTTCGCGCTTTTCGGCTGTGACGCGAGGCGAGCGGAAAACAATGAAAAACCTATTATCGCCGTTACGATACTGCCCGAGAAAACGTTTGTCGAGGCGGTTTGCGGCGAGTTTGCGGAGGTGCGCGTGCTTGTGCCGCCGGGCTTCAGCCCCGAAAACTATGAGCCCTCGCCGCAGGAGATTGAGAAGTATAATGACGCCGCGCTGTATTTTTCAATCGGCGTTCCCGCCGAGCAGAGCATATTGAGGAATGTCGGCGAAAAAACAAAGGTTGTCGCTCTTCATGACGAGGTTTCAAAAACCATACCCGAGCGCATGTTTGAAGAGGGGGAGCGCGACCCGCATATCTGGCTTTCACCCAAACGCGTTAAGCTTATGATTGATATTATCTGCCGCGAGCTTGTAAGCCTTGACGCGGACAACGCGGAGAAATACGCGGAAAACGCCGAAAGCTACAAAAAAAGCTTAGATGAGCTTGACGCTTATATTGCCAATCTCTTCGGAAGCCTTGAAAATAAGAGGTTTATCGTGTATCATCCGGCCTTCGGGTATCTCGCGGAGGATTACGGCCTTTCGATGTACGCGCTGCAGGAGGAAGGCAAGGATGAGACAATCAGGCAATACGCGGATAAAATCGGGCTTGCGAGGCAGCACAAGTTAAAAACCGTATTCTATCAGGAAGAGGTGGACAGCCGTCAGGTTGAGGCGTTCGCCAGAGAAATCGGCGGGAATTCCGTCCGGCTGTCACCGCTCGCTGAGGATTATATAAACAATATGAAAGCCATGGCGCAGGCCATATCGGAGGCAATGCAGTGAGCGAAACCATTGTAAAAGTTAAGGAAATGTCAGTATACTACGGCGGTGTAAACGCGCTTTCGGACATTAACCTTGAAGTAAAAAAAGGCGATTTTCTGGGGATTATCGGACCTAACGGCGGCGGCAAATCGACATTGCTTAAAGCGGTTCTGGGACTTGTGCCCCTGAATACCGGCGAGGTGCGGATTTTCGGTGAGAAGCCGGAAAAAGCAAGGAATAAAACCGGTTATGTCCCGCAATATATCGGGCTGGATAAGAGCTTTCCCGTCACGGTTAACGAGGTTGTGCTGACAGGGCGTTTAAAACCCGGTATAAAGCCTTTTTTCAGATACTCGAAATCCGACAGGGAAGCGGTTGATGAGATATTAAGCAAAGTCGGCATTCATGCTCTGTCCAAACGCCGTATATCGGAGCTGTCGGGCGGCGAGTTTCAGAAAATGCTTATCGCGAGGGCACTGGTCTCCCGTCCGGAGCTTTTATTGCTTGACGAGCCCACCGCGAGCGTTGACGCGCGCTCCCGGGAGCAGATTTATTCGCTTCTTTCCGAGCTGAATAAGGATATGACGATAATCCTTGTGACGCATGATTTATTCGCGGTATCAACGCAGGTAAAAAGCCTCGCGTGCTTAAACACTAATCTTGTGTATCACGGAAAGCCCGAGCTTAACGAGAGTATCGTGCATAACCTTTACGGATGTCCGGTGGATTTGATAGCGCACGGTGTGCCGCACAGGGTTTTGGGTGAGCATGAGCACGGAGATTGCGGAGGATCGATATGTTGACGGATTTGTTCGAGTATAAATTTCTGCAGTACGCGCTTGTCTCGGGTATTCTGGCGAGCTGCGCCTGCGGAATAATCGGGGTTATTATAGTCGAAAAGAAAATGATTATGATGAGCGGGGGCATCGCTCACACGTCTTACGGCGGTGTCGGGCTGGGATATCTGCTTAATTTCGAGCCGATTATCGGCGCGTTTTTATTCGCGCTCGCGGCCGCGTTCGGAATCGGGTACTTAAGGCGCCGCGGCGGGGAACGTTTTGATGTGATAGTCGGTTTGTTCTGGTCGCTCGGCATGGCGCTCGGCATATTGTTTATCGCGCTTATGCCGGGATACCCGCCTGATTTAAACTCATATCTGTTCGGGAACATCCTGACGGTCACGGAGTTTGATTTGTGGCTTATGTTTGCGCTGACATTGTTTGTGGTACTTATAGTAGCCGCTTTCTTCAACACATGGAAAGCGTATCTGTTCGACGAGGAGTACACCGAGATTTCCGGCTTTAATACGCGTGTACTCGAGTATTTACTTCTTTTACTTGTTTCAATGTCCGTCGTGGTGCTGATACGCGCCGTCGGCATTATTCTCGCGCTGGCTCTGCTTACCGCGCCCGCCGCGACCTCGGTGCTTCTGACATCAAGGCTTTCGATGCGTATGGTTTTGTCCGTTCTTATCGGCTGCTTTTTCTGTATTGCCGGGCTTTGGCTCTCCTATATCGCGGATATTGCGTCCGGCGCGGCTATCGTCATGCTGTCCGCCGTTTGTTATTTTACGGTTTATATAATAAAATCACGGGTCAGAGGGGACAAAAAACATGGCTGACAAAACCGAAAACAGCCTGAAAGAGTCGGGGCTTAAAAAAACAAGGCACAGGCTCGCCGTAATAAGACTGCTTAAAAGCTTAGAAGCGCCGGTTACCGCCGAGGACATTTATTTTAAGTTGAAGGAGAAAAATTCAACTATCAGCCTGTCCACGGTTTACCGTACGCT
>JAAYXM010000257.1 GCA_012515925.1 Clostridiales bacterium | reverse complement strand
CGATTCGGCTTTCAAGCTTTGATATATTCGATTTCTGAATTTCGTAGTCCGTGATAACGCTCTCCGTGTCGCGCGTTAAGCGCGTAACCCCGGAAATCCTGTTGGTAAGCGGCATGTAGACGAAATTCACATAAAGCGCGCAAACCGCGAGCAGCACAAGCATTTTTAATGTAAACGACGAAAGAAAAGAGTTTTTCATTTGCCCGCCTCCTTATCGGTTTTCCCGGCGGGCTCAAGGTATTTCAGGGAAACCTTGCAGATTTTTTCCTCGCCGCCGGCGAAACTGAACGGGACCGCGACTTCAAACGTTCCGGAGCTCATAATCCTGTTTTTTATATTAATGAAATCGTCCTGCGAAGGTACGGCAAATGTCACGTCAAACACATCGCCGACGTTGTTGTATTCTATTGATTTGATTACGACGCCGGAAAACCCGGAAAGAAGCTTCCTCGTTTTTTCGGCGGTTTTTACCCGGGTTTTCGAAATCGTGTTCAAATCGCTTTCAAGAGCCTCGCAGGTTTTCTTAAGTTCTTTTTCGTTATTCATGAGTTTTTTTACTTCGGCGTATTCCTCGCTTTGGGATTTCTCTAAAGCGGCGTCATATTGCTTTGAGTAGTACATTAACGCGAGCGGCTGCAGCGCGAACGCCGCGAGCGCGGAAAAAGTCATAATCAGGAAAACCGCGTTCCGGGCGGTTTTTTTACGTGCCTGCCGTTTTATCGGCACCAGAAAATCGAGCTTTGTCTGAAGCGCGTACGGCAAATAGCACGTATCGTCATAATCGTACACCTCGGTACGGGTTCCGAACGCTTCCGTGAAAAACTCCTTAAATCCCGGTATCGTGGTCAGCGTGCCGGTTATAATTATTTTCGCAAGCTCTTTTCTCTCGACCGCCGCCGCGATATTCGCGCTTCGGCTGATTTCCAGTGCCGCCGCGTTTATAAGCACGTTTATTTTATCCGACACATGCCGCGGTATGCGCTCCGAAGGGTTTATACCGACGTCGCGAAACAGCTTTTCCGCGTCCGTGTCGGAGAGCTGCAGCTCGGTTTTTATAACCTTTATTATATCGTGGTAAATGCTTGTGAAATATCCCTCGTGAACAAACTCTTTGTTTTCGTATATGCTGAGCAGCGTTCGATATTTGCCGAAATTGCAGAAAGCCGTATAGCCGGTTTCGGCTTTTTGTTTGTACGTATCCGCGAATTGGTTAAACGCCGTGCTGTTCGCGACAACCGCGTCAAGCTTATGCCCGTGTTTTTTAAACGCCCTGTCAAGCCCGAGTAAAAATCTTTTCGGGAGTACATACAGGTAGCTTTTATAGAAGCCGTCGAGAAAAGTTCTCGTGCCGTAGCTCTGCGTGAGCATAGAATAATCACCGGTATTGCCGATTAAAGCTTCGGCCTCCACGGAGGCGAGCATGGAAAGCTGATTTCCGAAGGCTTTGTTATGGGTAAAATCCTTTGAGAGGATATATGAATTATCGAGTATCAGCGTATAGTTTTTGCATTTTATGCCGCGGTTTTTAAGAGCGGTTATGATAAACCTGTGAAACTCGACGGGCTTTTCCATAAACCCCGAGTTTTGAAAACTCTTTTCGAGCGGGACCTCCGCGATTTCCGCAATATCGGAGCGCGGGCTTTTCATAAGGTAAAGATTAACGCAATCCGCCTCTGTCTTGACTAAAATTCTATTCACGTTAAAGCCCTCACTTAAAACAACTATCGCAATCGGACGGTATTGTCAAAAAGGCGGAGTGCCGACTCCGCCTTTTTGATTTGGTTCAGAATATAATGATTAGCGATTATTCT
>JAAYXM010000256.1 GCA_012515925.1 Clostridiales bacterium | reverse complement strand
CGCGGTACCTGCGCTCGAGGTTCGGGATAAGGCCCTCAAACGCCTGGTGAAACTTACCTTTGCCGTATTCCTTCTCATAGCTCAATTCCAATTTTTCGCCCTTCGTGCCGTAAAGTATTGTGTCGACTACTTCGGGCGGGAGGTCTTTTACGGGTGTGCTTAGCTTCACTTTATATTTTTTCGCAATTCCGTCATAATACATACGCGCGATTGTGCCGGGCTCCGCGTTCGACCAGCCCGAGGCGCGGAGAGCGCCGTCCAATATCGACAAGGCCGGGTTGGGTATTATGCGTTCCGGGTCGATTTTTAAAAGCGTTCCGAGCCCTGTGCATTCGGGGCACGCGCCGTAAGGGTTATTAAACGAGAACATGCGCGGCGTCATCTCCTCAATGCTGATGCCGCAGTCCTCGCACGCGTAGTTTTGCGAAAAAAGAATTTCCTCGCCGTCAATTATATCTACGATAACAAGCCCGCCGGATAAAGCTGACGCGGTTTCGACGGAATCCGTCGCGCGGCTGCGGATGCCGTCCTTTATCACGAGCCTGTCGATAACGATTTCTATGTTGTGCTTTTTATTTTTGTCGAGGCGGATTTCCTCGGATAAGTCGTATATAATCCCGTCAACCCGGGCGCGCACATAGCCGGATTTCCTCGCGTCCTCAAATATTTTCAGATACTCGCCCTTGCGCGAACGCACGACGGGCGCGAGAATCTGAATTCTCGTATCCTCGTCAAGCGTCATTATTTTGTCTATTATCTGGTCTATCGTCTGCTGCTTTATCATCTTGCCGCAGTTCGGGCAGTGCACGATGCCGATTCGCGCCCATAAAAGGCGCAGATAGTCGTAGATTTCCGTAACGGTACCCACCGTGGAGCGCGGGTTTTTCGAGGTTGTCTTCTGGTCGATTGAGATTGCGGGTGAGAGCCCCTCGATATAATCCACGTCCGGCTTTTCCATCTGCCCGAGAAACTGGCGGGCATACGACGAAAGGGACTCCACGTATCTGCGCTGTCCCTCGGCGTATATTGTGTCAAACGCGAGGCTCGACTTTCCCGAGCCGGATATCCCGGTAAGTACCACAAGCTTATCCCGGGGAATCTCCACGTCGATATTTTTAAGGTTGTGCTCCCGCGCGCCTTTTATGATAATACTTTGCTTCATATACTCTTCACTTTCTTTATTTTTCACCGCGCAATTCGATTATCCTGTCGCGAAGCAGCGCCGCGTACTCGAATTCCATCATTCTCGCGGCCTCCTTCATATCGCGCTCGAGCTTCGCGATAAGCTCGGCGCGCTCGCGGGCGGAGAGATTTTTGGCTTTTTCGCCGGAAACCTCGGCATCCTTTGAAATCTCGAGCAGCTCGCGCACTTCCTTGCGGATTGTTTTCGGCACAATACCGTGCTTTTCGTTGTATTCCGCCTGTATCCCGCGCCGGCGCATTGTCTCGCCGATGGCTTTTCGCATGGACTCGGTGATTTTATCCGCGTACATAATCACCTTGCCATGGTCGTTTCTCGCCGCGCGCCCTATCGTCTGTATAAGCGAGGTTTCGCTTCTTAAAAACCCCTCCTTGTCGGCGTCGAGTATCGCGACAAGCGAGACCTCGGGGATATCAAGCCCTTCGCGCAGAAGATTTATGCCGACAAGCACGTCAAACTCGCCGAGGCGCAAATCGCGGATTATTTCCATGCGCTCAATCGTTTCGACGTCATGGTGCAGATACCTGACCTTGATACCGATGCCCTCTAAATACGCGGTAAGGTCCTCGGCCATTTTCTTTGTAAGCGTCGTGACTAAAACCCGCTCGTCACGCTCAACCCGCGCGTGTATCTCACCCGCGAGATTGTCGATTTGTCCCTCGACGGGACGCACCTCGACGTCGGGGTCGAGTAACCCCGTGGGACGGATTACCTGCTCCACGACCTGCGCCGAACGGCTTCGCTCGTACTCGCCCGGGGTCGCGGACACGTATATGACCTGGTTAATCCGCTTCTCGAACTCACCGAAGTTAAGCGGCCGGTTGTCATACGCCGAGGGGAGCCTGAACCCGAATTCCACGAGCGTGTCCTTTCGCGAACGGTCGCCAGCGTACATGCCGCGCACCTGCGGCAGCGTGACATGCGATTCGTCCACAATCAGAAGATAGTCCTTCGGGAAATAGTCAAGCAGCGTATAGGGGGCGCTGCCCGGCGCCCTGCCGCTTATAATCCTCGAGTAGTTTTCAATGCCGTTGCAATATCCGAGCTCCTGAATCATTTCAACGTCAAACAGCGTGCGCTGGCGGATTCGCTGTGCCTCTATCAGTTTGCCCTCGCGCTCGAAATACTTTACGCGCTCCTCCATTTCGGAGAGGATTTCCCCGACGGCACGCGCCATCTTCTCGGGCGTTGAAATATAATGCGAGGCCGGGTATACCGCGATATGCATAAGCTGGCGCTTGACCGCGCCGGTAAGCACGGTTATCTCGCTTATGCGCTCCACCTCGTCGCCGAAGAGCTCTATTCTTACAGCCGTGTCACTCGAATAAGCGGGGAACACCTCAATGGTATCCCCGCGGACACGAAACGCGTTTCGCTCGAACGCGATATCGTTTCGCTCGTAACGTATTTCAACGAGCTTCTTTATTATTTCCTCTCGGCTTTTTGTCATGCCCGGTCGGAGAGACAGCACCATGTTGGTATAATCTATAGGGTCGCCGAGTCCGTATATGCAGGACACGCTCGCGACGATAATCACGTCGCGCCGCTCGCCGAGCGACGAGGTCGCGCTGTGACGGAGTCTGTCGATTTCCTGGTTTGTCGAGGAATCCTTTTCGATATATGTGTCCGTGTGCGGTATATACGCCTCGGGCTGATAGTAATCAAAGTAGCTGACGAAGAATTCCACCGCGTTTTCGGGGAAAAAAGCGCGTAGCTCGGAACAGAGCTGCGCAGCAAGAGTCTTGTTATGTGCTAAAACCAATGTTGGTCTTCTGACTTTTTCGATGATATTCGCGATTGTAAAGGTTTTGCCGCTTCCCGTAACGCCGAGCAGCGTCTGCTCGGACAGGCCGAGCTCTATGCCGCGGGATAAGGCTTCTATCGCCTTTATCTGGTCGCCCGCGGGCTTATAATCCGATATAAGCTTGAATTCGTCCATTATATCATCTCCGGGTTTTGGCTTTACATGTTATCGATGAAAAAACCGCTCTGCGCGAGCGAGACAAAATCGTCATCCGCGACAATGATGTGATCATCCAGCGTAACCCCGACATAATTCAACGCGGAGTGTATGCGGCGCGTTGTTTCCAGATCGTCGGAGGAGGGCAGCGCGTTGCCGCTTAAATGGTTATGTGAGATGATTACGCGTGAAGCGTTGGACGAAAGAGCTATTTCCACGATTTTTCTGATGCTGATATGCACCGTGTTGATGCTCCCCTCAAACGCTATTTTGCAGTTTAAAAGCTTGCAGTTACTGTCAAGGCAGAGCACGACAACGACCTCGTTTGTATATCCGATAAGCTTGTGCACTAAAAAATCGCCCGCGATATTCGCGTCGTTGCAGATGATATTCTTGTCCCATTTGGACAGCTGATACCGCCGGTAGAACTTCGGGATAAGCTTAAGGTGAAGGGCCGAGATTTCGCCCATGCCCCTTACCCTCATCAGATCCTGAATCGGCGCGTCGATTACCTGTGCCAGATTGCCGAATTCCTCAAGAAGCCTGCGAGCTATCGCGCTTGTGTCCTGACGGGCGATAACCCCGTGCAGCATCATTTCGAGCACAACATGTTCGGGCATGTTGTCTATATCCTCTTCGGCAAATCTTTTACGAAGACGGGAACGGTGCCCTTCAGCCATTGTAGTCACCCCGCTTCTTTCATCGGTATTTGCTTATTTTCTGCTTCCGGGCTTTACGGGCGCGCCCGCGCCGCGTGCGCATATCGGGCAGTCACCGGGATCGAAGGATTCGACATCCATTTTGATTACCGACGTAAACGGCACCGGAAAGCTTGCCTTTCCGCCCGAGCGGTCCACGATAGAGGCTATACCTATAATATCGCCGCCGAGGGATTTTATAAGCTCAAAAGTTTCCATAACCGAGCCGCCCGTGGTAATGACGTCCTCGACAAGCAGGATTCTGTCACCCGGCTTTATCTCAAACCCGCGCCGCAGCGCCATCCTGCCGTTTTCGCGTTCGGTAAAGTAGTTTTTGCACCCGAGCTTGCGGCTTAACTCGTAAGCCATGAGCACCGCGCCCATGGCAGGGCCCACGACGACATCTATCCGCTCCGCCGTAAAGCTTTCCGCGAGAGCCGCGCAAAGCTCCCCGGCGTATTTGCTGTTTTGAAATATTTTTGCGCATTGGAGATAGGTGCCCGAATGTCTGCCCGAGGTGAGCAGAAAATGCCCTTCAAGCAGAACGCCGGCTTCCTTTAATATCTCCGTCACGCGTTTTTCTGTTATCATTCGTATTCTCCTTTAAATTTGAGTCTATGTATCTAAAAAACAAGCTTTTTTAAAGCGTAGGCGATGCCCGCCTCATCGTTTGTCTTTGTGACGAAATCCGCGATTTTCTTAATGCTTTCCTTGGCGTTTCCCATCGCAACCGCGAACCCCGCGGCCTTTAGCATGCTCTCGTCGTTCGGGCTGTCGCCGAACGCGATAACCTCGGAAATCGGGATGTCAAGCTCTTTCGCGGCCATGACAAGCGCGTTTCCCTTTGAGGTGCCGGAGGGCATAACGTCAATCAGGTCTTTGCCCGAGGTTACTATCGTGAGTGAGCCGTCCGCGTTGAACTTTGAGTTCAGATCGGGTATCATATCCACGTTGTCATGTATAAGAATCTTGGTAACATCGCCGAACGGGTCGTCTTTCGGAAGCTCGTCCGTACATTTTATCGGCACGCGATACTCGGGCTTCGCGGTTTTGTTGTATTCGATAAAGAATTTGATTCTTTCGCTTCCGGGACAGTGATACACAAAATTTGTTGTATATAATAAAAAATCGATATTGTTTTCAAAACAGTGGTTAACGATTTTTTCGACCGAACCCGGACCGAAAACACTGCGGTGAATGACTTTTCCGCCGCCTCTGTACTTGATAACGCCGCCGTTGCACGTGATAACCGGCGTGTCTGTTTCAAGCAGCGCCAGGTATTCGAAAATCTGAAGCTCCGTCCGGCCGGTGGCAACAACCAGTTTGATTCCTTTCTCCTTAAGCTTAAGCAGCGCTTTTAAATCCTCCTGTGATATACGGCTTTCCGAGTTTAATATCGTTCCGTCAAGGTCACATACACATAGTTTGAATTTCAATCCGACATCTCCGTTTCTTGCCTTTTTTTCAGGCAGATATGCTGACTTATATTATAGATGAAACGCCGTTAAAAATCAATCGCCATATCTATAAATTTAAATATATTCGGGCATTAAGGCGAAAAAAGATGCGATATTCATAATATCGGAAAATATGTAATAACATTATCATCAAAATTTTTGATAATGGGCTTTATTTATTATAATAATTGATGTATAATAGAATAAATCTATATTCGCAATTATTATTTTATCCATGTTTTTAAATACAAGGCGGGGAGGATTACGCCCCGTGCTTATCCCGACACGCATAAAAGGGCAGGGGAGCGCTCCCCGCCTTAAGGAGAAGGATGCTTGGAATGGACAGAAAAAAGCTCGGTAACGTCTTTCAATCCGTATTAATCCGGCTTTTCGCCGCTTTCATAATTATTGTCGCAGTATTTTCAGTATTGTTTTTTTTAACTCAGCACTATTATCTTAAAACCCTGACACAGAATGAGATATCGAATACATATCTTAGCTTTTCGAAATCCGTCGATACGATTGACAGGTATTTTAATCAGATGAAATACACGTTTGCGGAAGTCTCGATGGATTCCTCGATGTACGCCGTGACGGAGAGAAAGCCAATACAAAGCTATGAGCATACCCAAATGGTCGAGACCATGCGCGCCTGCGTGTTTGCGCGCAGCCAGAACGAGTTCGCGCCGTATATCGAAACGCTGTTTATCGTTACGCCGCTTACAAATCAGGTAATCATCGAGTCCACCGGCACATATCTGCGTGACAGCTTTTTCTCGCAGCACTATATAAACCCGCTCTATAACGACGGCTTCTGGCAGGGCGAAATGCAGAAGGATTTCGTGTTTAAGACATACCCGGTTGACGAGTATACAAGCGTACGCAACGCGGTTGTGTCAAACCGCATGCTTACTCCCGTCGCGTACAAGCATCCGGCGAACAATAATTTCATTATGGTGTCCCTTGTGGATATCTGCAAAATGCTCACGGATATCTTCGGCGAGAACAAGCCCGATATCATTATATATAATAATGAAGGGGAAATAGTTTATCCTAAAACACCGAAGTTTGACGCGGGCGCGCTTGGCTTTTCCGAGCAAACAAACTCGGCAAAAGCAAAAGACGGGTATGTTCTCAAACGCGCAACCGCAGTTAACGGCCTTGTCTATTACGGGTATTACCCGAGCTCGGGTATTTTATATAAGGTGGAAAATTCAAGGGTGATTTTCCTGCTTGCCTACCTGCTCACGCTCGCAATCGCCATTTCTCTTGCCGCGCTGTTTGCCGCGAGCTTTAACAGGCCGGTTAAGCAGATTATCGATGAAATCAACAATAACAACCTGTTCAAGGAGAAAATCGGGAGCGATCTGAAATCACTGCGCTTTATCAAGGACAGCATACGCTTTTTGATATCCCAAAATACGGATTACCTTTCGGACATAAACAAAAAGGATTCGATTTTAAAATCCATATTCCTGCAGTCGCGCATGCGCGATATATATGTGAGCATAGACGACGTGGAGAGCCAGATAAACATTTCCGGGTCATTCGCGATAATCTATATGCGCGTCAATTACAAGGACACGTTCTACAGCTATCTGCAGGAGGAGTCCGGCAAGGCGACGTTTTTCTTAAAGCAGCTTATCGAGCTATACCTCGAAAACATCGATATCGAGGCCACGACGTTCCAGATAGAGAACGACCAGATTGTATCGGTATTGAACGTCGAGCCGGATTTCGAGGGCATAGGCGAGCTTGTCAGAAGCATCGTATCAAAGCTTGAAAACGAGTCGGAATACGCGTTTTTCACGGTTGTGGCGTCAGACGTGCATGACGATATTTCAGGGATAAAGAGTATATACGACCGCATGTATGAACTGTCGAAATACGCAAAGCCCGCCATGGAAACGCAGATTCTGACCGAGGGCGAGATAAAGCAGGGCGCGGGACGGTTTTACTTTTCCGTGGAGCAGATGGAAAAGCTTTCGGCGACGCTTCAGAACGATACGCAGGAAAACGGCGTACGCATTTTCAACGAGATACTCGACTACAACATAAAAAAGGATGTCAACGGCTTCGATTTATACCTGCTGTGCACCGAAATCGTCAACTGCGCGGTGAAGCTCGTAAACCGCCTGTTCCATGCGACGCCCCAAAGTCTGAATATCGCCTCGGTTTACGCGCAGCTTGACAAAGCGGTTACGCTCGAGCAGTACAGGAGGATATGCGAGGACTTTCTAATAAAGGTAATGGAATATATCAAGGCCAACAAGCGCGAGGAGGATTATATAATCAATTTCATACTCGACTATGTGGAAAACCATTACTCCGAGGATATTTACTTAAATCTGTTTGCGGAGAAGCTCAAGCTTACCGCGGCGTATATATCCTCGTATTTTAAGGAAAAAATGAACGTAAACCTCAGCGATTACATCAACAGCTTCAGGATAAAAAAGGCCGTAGCGCTTATAGAGAACCCTCAGAACAAAAACAAGGATATCGCGTCAATGGTCGGGCTTCAGAATATCAATACGTTCATCAGATTATTCAAGAAATATACCGGATACACGCCCGGAGAATACCGCAAGAAGCATTTTAACGAGATGTAATATGTTAACGCGGAATACACGGTAAAGCGCGGCATTTTGATTTAAAACATGCGGTTTCTACGTAAAATATGTCAAAAACCCGCGATTTGCGCCTAATTATTAAGAAAGTATTAAGCGGCGTATTTACCGATAATGTTATGAACTATGGCGAAAATCGGCGAAATTCGCCATAATAGTCTGATATATGTTTAAATATGCCATTTTTTATACCCAAACATATTTATTATAATTACTTTTTGCGATATCGCGTAAAATCGCAATAACTTGTGATAAGCAATATAAATAGCAATTTATATAACACTGAAAACAATTATAATAATACCATGGGAGAAACAGCTGAAATGACGGCGACATCAATTAAGCCGCGAATACGAAGCAGTCTTTATCATGATTGAAATAAATTCAATCGGCGCGTACGCGTCAATTGGTTTATAATAAAAAAATCAATACTACCCGGAGGAGTTGAAATTTTTGAAAACGAAAAACACCGCCGTTGTAGACGAAGCGCCGATAGAGTCGCTTCCGGCCCTGAATAAGCGGGACCCGGAATGGCTGCGCAGGTTCAAGGACGGCAAATATCTTTTCATTCTGGTATTACCGTCAATTATATGTCTGGCACTGTTCTACTATCTCCCGATGTACGGTATCTCAATCGCGTTTATGGATTACAAGCCGTTTTTGGGATTCATAAAGAGCGATTGGGTCTGGTTCGAGAACTTCGAGCGATTCTTTAAGTACAGGTTCTTCTGGAGAACGATTAAAAGCACGTTCCTGCTCTCGTTTTGGTCACTTGTCTGGGGTTTCCCGGCGCCCATTGTTTTCGCGCTGCTTTTAAACGAAGTTACAAACACGAAATTCAAAAAGTTCGTTCAGACCGTCAGCTACATGCCCCACTTCTATTCAACGGTTGTCGTTGTCGGCTTGTTCACGCTGTTTCTGGCGCCCACTGGCGGCCTGATTACCCGGTTCCTGAGTACGTACTTCGGGGTTCAGAATCTCAATATCCTTGTCGACGCGAAATATTTCAGAACGATATACATACTATCGGAAATATGGCAGGGAATGGGTTGGGGCGCGATTATCTACCTTGCGGCCCTGACAAACATCGACCCGCAGCTCTATGAGGCGGCCGTGGTTGACGGCGCGGGGAAGATGCGCTGTATGTGGAACATAACGCTCCCCACAATCGCTCCGACGATAATAACAATGCTCCTGCTCCGTATGGGACAGCTGTTCAACGTCGGCTTCGAAAGAGCGTTCCTGCTCCAGACCCCCTCCACGTACGAAACCTCGGATATCATATCCACCTACGTTTACAGACGCGGCTTGCAGGCAAACGACTTCAGCTACGGTACCGCGGTGGATTTGTTCAATTCGATTATTTGTCTGATACTGCTTGTGGTTTCAAACACCGTATCCAAGCGCGTCAGCGAAACCAGCTTGTGGTAGGAGGTAGCTAAGTTATGGTTGAGAAAAAATTCGGTTTTTGGTGGATAGTCCGCTGTATCACACTGTGGTTTGTCGTATTTATTATGGTATTCCCGTTTTTGCACATGGTTTCGGTTTCGCTGTCGTCAAACCTTATGGTTATGCAGAACAAGATTATATTCTGGCCGCTTATAGGTAAAGGTCAGCTCGGCATTACGCTGGACACGTATAAATTCATACTGTCAAAGCCCCTTATTTATATTGCCTATAAGAACACTATTACTTACGTTGTCGTGGGTACGGTCGTCGCGTTGTTCGTGCTTACCACGGGCGCTTACGCGCTGAGCAAGAAAAGATGCCCGGGCGGAAAGCTTTTCAATATTCTTATAATGATTACGATGTTCTTCAGGGGCGGTATGATCCCGCTGTTCCTTGCGATTAAGTGGCTCGGAATGCTCGACACCATCTGGGCGATAGTTCTGCCGAGCGCGTTTTCCGCCTGGAACGTTATTATCATGCGATCGTTCTTCTCGGTGTTCCCGGCGGAAATTGAGGAGTCCGGGCGGCTTGACGGGCTAAACGACATAGGCATACTATGGTATCTTGTCTTGCCGACGTCAACCGCGATACTCGCCACAATAGGGCTGTTTGTCGCGGTCGCGCAATGGAACTCGTTCTTCGCCCCGTTACTTTATCTGTCGGACGAAAAGAAGTACCCGCTGCAGATAATCCTGCGCCAGCTTGTTTTACAGAGCGTTATGGAGGGTATGGAGGGCGCCGCGAGCAATACCAACTTCGCCGAGGATTCGATTAAATACTCGACGATTCTCGTGTCCATCATACCGATTATCGCGGTATATCCGTTCCTGCAGAAGTATTTCGTCAAGGGCGTCATGATAGGCTCGATAAAAGGCTAAGCCTTGCATTACTTCAAAGAAAAATCCGATGAAAAAATGCGCGCTTCCTCTCCCCCTCGGGGGAGAGGAAGTTTAAAAAAACTCTTGCATTGACGAATAATATAGGGTATAATATCTTTTGTCGTGAAAATACGGCTTAATAAAAAAGATTAACATCCGCTTATTCTACGCGGCTAAGTACAGAAGGAGGTGCGGCAGATGGCAAAATGCTCAATTTGCGACAAAGGCGTTACGTTCGGGATTAAGGTCTCTCACTCCCACAGGCGTTCCAACAGAATGTGGAGACCCAATATCAGACGAGTCAAGGCTGTTGTTAACGGCTCCACCCGCCATATTTTCGTCTGTACGAGATGCCTCCGTTCCGGTAAGGTTACGCGAGCGGTATAATTAAACAAGATAGTCAAAGTGGCTGCAGCAATTTGCTGCAGCCACTTTATTATTATCTGTTATTTTCCTTGGATGAATTCGTCGATTGCCTTCGCCGCGCCCTTTCCGGCGCCCATGGCAAGTATGACGGTCGCCGCGCCGGTGACCGCGTCGCCGCCCGCGTACACGCCGTGCTTGGTCGTCTTTCCGGTTTCCTCGCTTTCCACGACGATACAGCCCCACTTGTTCGTCTCAAGTCCCGGGGTTGTAGTCCGGATAAGCGGGTTCGGAGAGGTGCCGATAGCTACTATAACGCAGTCTAACTCTAAATCATGCTCGCTGCCTTCCTTCGGAACCGGCCTGCGGCGCCCGGACTCGTCCGGCTCGCCGAGCTCCATCTCGATGCACTTAAGGCCAGACACCCAGCCGTCCGAAGTACCGAGGACCTCAACCGGGGCCGTAAGAAATTTAAATATTATGCCCTCTTCCTTGGCGTGGTGGATTTCCTCCAGCCGCGCGGGAAGCTCCTTTTCGCTCCTGCGGTATACGATATACACGTTTTCGGCGCCCATGCGCTTGGCGCTGCGCGCCGCGTCCATCGCGACGTTACCGCCGCCGATTACCGCGACGTTTTTATATCTCTTAAGCGGCGTGTCGTAGGACTCGTCGTAAGCCTTCATTAAATTGATTCTCGTTAAATATTCGTTCGCCGAGTATACGCCGTTTTGATTCTCGCCGGGTATCCTCATAAACGACGGGAGACCCGCGCCGGAGCCGATAAATACCGCCTCAAAGCCCTGTTCAAACAACTCGTCCACCGTGCACGTCTTGCCCACGACGAAGTTCGTCACGATTTTAACGCCCATTTCGGTAAGCTGTTCGATTTCCTTTTTGACTATCTCCTTGGGCAGACGGAATTCCGGAATGCCGTATACCAGAACGCCGCCGGGCATATGAAACGCCTCGAACACCGTGACGTCGTACCCGAGCCGGGCAAGGTCACCCGCGCAGGTAAGCCCGGAGGGCCCGGCGCCGACTATCGCGACCTTATGCCCGTTTTGTTCGGGCTTTTTGGGCGCCTCCGCCGAGTTTTGCATCGCGAAGTCCGCCGCGAACCGCTCGAGCCTGCCGATTGCGACGGGCTCGCCCTTAATGCCGCGTACGCAAAGCTGTTCGCACTGGGTTTCCTGCGGGCATACGCGGCCGCAGACCGCGGGCAGCGCGTTGGTTTCCTTTATTATCTCGCAAGCCTTAACAAAATCGCCCTCTGCGATTTTCGAAATAAACTCGGGAATAGCGACGTTTACCGGACAGCCATTTACACAGGGGCGGTGCTTGCATTTGAGGCAGCGCCCGGCCTCCTCCATAGCCTGCTCCTTAGTATAGCCCAGCGCAACCTCGTTAAAATTCTTATTTCTGATGTCGGGGTTCTGCTCCGGCATCGCGGTTTTTTTCGGTGACATATTAGGCATCCGCGACAACTCCTTTCAACCGGCAGGCATGCCCGGCAAGCTTTTTTTGTTCCTCGTCCCGATACATGCCGCTTCTGCGCATGGCCTCGTCGAAATCCACAAGATGCCCGTCAAATTCGGGGCCGTCTACACACGCGAACTTTGTCTCGCCGCCCACGGTCAGCCTGCAGCCGCCGCACATGCCGGTCCCGTCTATCATCGTAGAGTTCATGCTGACAACCGTTTTGATATTATAAGGCTTTGTCGTGAGGCTGACGAATTTCATCATTACAAGCGGACCGATAGCGATAACCATGTCGTATTTGACGCCCGCCTCGATTAACTCCTTGAGCTTGTCCGTCACAAGGCCTTTATTGCCGTTTGAGCCGTCGTCGGTGACGACATAGAGATTATCGGAATTCGCGGCCATTTCGTCCTCAAGGAAAATCAGGTCCTTGCTGCGAAAGCCCGCGATAATGTCCACATGCGTGCCGTTGTTGTGCAGGTATTTCGCCTGCGGGTACGCGATGGCGCAGCCGAGACCGCCGCCGATAACGCAAACGCGCTTGAACCCTTCCAGATGCGAGGGGTTGCCGAGAGGGCCGACAAAGTCGAGGATATAATCGCCGGTCTCAAGCTCCCCGAGCATTTTTGTAGTCTTGCCGACCTCCTGGAATATAATCGTAACAGTTCCGGCGCTCCTGTCGTAATCGGCTATCGTGAGCGGGATTCGCTCTCCCTGTTCGTTGAGCCGCAGTATGATAAACTGGCCGGGGAGGGCTTTCTTCGCAACGTCCGGCGCGTCCACAACCAGCATTTTAACCTGCGGGTTAAACACCTTTTTTTCTGTTATTCGAAACATGTATTCACTCCTAAACCGTTTTTCTCCATAGAACACTAAATTATATTATATGTTATTAATTATTATATTTCAATGTGCTTATTATGAAAATCTTACGGCGAATCGGCGTTAAAATTCGGTTTTTTCGACCGACTGCGCGTATTCCGTGGGCGTCATTCCGGTTTTTGCCTTAAAAGCCCTTGAAAAATAGTAGATATTACCGTAACCTAAATGCTCGGCAATCTCGGTGAAATTCATTATCCCCTCGGAGATCAGCCGCTTCGCCTCGCCGACTCTTATGTCTATCAGATAATCG
>JAAYXM010000255.1 GCA_012515925.1 Clostridiales bacterium | reverse complement strand
GCCTGTCCACGGTTTACCGTACGCTTGATTGTCTTGTGAATAATGAAATAGTAACAAAGCTGGATTTCAGTATCGAAAACAAGGCGCTTTTCGAGTTTAACCGCCCAGGGCACAGGCATTATCTCGTATGTATGAAATGCAGCCGCGTGCGGACTTTCGATTATTGCGTCCTGTCCGAATATGAAAAGGAGCTCGCGGCTAAAACCGATTATTCGATTGTCGGCCATAAGCTGGATATTTACGGCTATTGTCCCGACTGCGCGCCCGCCGAATTAAAAAGGCAGAAAACAGAGCATCCGCACTAAGGCGCGGGTGCTCTTTTGCATAAGCGTTAATGTTCTTTCATATTATTTACCGGTATGAAAGGGGGTGACGATATGCGGCAGCGGTGTTTTAAAATAACCGAAACCCATGGTCATACGGATGAAGCGCGGCGAAAAAAACACGTAACCGAAAAGATACTGAAATACCTGCGCGGAAAAATCCGGGAGCAACATGAACCCGGGGAGAGCGCGCCTTGAAAGCCGCGGTTTATTGCAGGCTGAGCAAGGAGGACGGGGAATCGGAGAGTATTAAAAACCAGAAGGAGCTGCTTTCCGAATACGCGGCGAAACACGGCTGGGAGATTTATAAAACCTACTGTGACGAGGATTACTCGGGCGCGGACAGCGAAAGACCCGGATTTAACGAGCTTATTGACGCGGCAAAAAACAGGGAATTCGATATTATCCTTGTAAAAACGCAATCTCGGTTTACGCGTGATATGGAAAGTGTCGAGCGCTATATACACGGCTTGTTTCCGGCTCTGGGAATCCGGTTTATCGCGGTTGTCGACAACGCGGACACGGAGGTTAAGGGCAATAAAAAGGCCCGTCAGATAAACGGGCTTGTAAACGAATGGTATCTTGAGGATTTGTCCGAGAACATTCGCTCGGTACTTGACCTGAAACGAAAAAACGGCGAGTATATCGGCGCTTTCCCGGTATATGGGTATAAAAAAGACCCGGATAACAAAAACAAGTTGATTGTGGATTCGGAAGCGGCGGAGGTTGTAAGGGAGATTTATCGCCTGTACCTTAATGGCTTCGGAAAGTCAGGCATAGCGAATATCTTAAACGGGCGCGGGGTATTAAACCCGACAAGGTACAAGCAGACAAACGGACTGTGTTATGTAAACGCCGCGCAAACCGGAAACACGGGGCAATGGAACCGCACGTCGGTTGGGCGAATCCTGAAGGACAGGATGTATACGGGGGATATTGTTCAGGGAAAGCGGAAAAAGCCAAGCTATAAGTCAAAGAAGCTGATACAGGTGCCGGAAGAGGACTGGATAGTCGTATGCGGCACACACGAGCCGATTATCGATAAGGAAACGTTTGAGGCGGTCGGAAGGCTTCTACGGGAACGCACGAAGAGCACGGGGATGGGAACCGTGCACCCGCTTGCGGGAAAGGTTAAATGCACAGACTGTAAAAGCGCGATGGTTAAAACCTCGAATATATATAAAGGTAAACGCCGCTCGTATCTGCGCTGCGGGTTGTATGCCGCCGACAAAACCCAATGCGCGAAACACTCGGTAAGGCTGGACCTGCTTGAAAACTCGGTGCTTTACGCTTTGCGTGAGTATATCGGAAAGTATTTTGACAAATCCGTGCTGAAAACGCTTATGGATAGTACGGTGGAATCGGATAAGAGGAATGTACTGATAAATGAAAGCAGAAAACTTGAGCATGAGATTGAACGCCGGGCAAAAGCGATACGCGCTCTGTATCTTGATTATTCGAGCGGGATTATCGATAAAGAGCAGTTTAAGGATTTAAACGGCAGTTTTATTAACGAAAAAAGCGTTTATATGAAAAGGCTTTCGGAGATAAGGAAAAGGCTGAGCGGCTACCACAAAACCGTTTGGAGCATTGATAAACTTCTGAACTGTCTTGAATTCAACGCACTGCCGCGAGAGCTGGTCGCGGAGCTTATCGACAGCGTTTACGTCGGTGAGTCTGTATCCGGTAAACAGAAAATACAAATTAACTGGCTATATTGATATAAAAAAAGAGCTGCCGCTAAGCGGAAGCTCTTTAGTCTTTTAGTATGCGAAGCATATTTCATACGCCGAAGGCGTATTTCATAAGCTTACGCTTATTTCACCCGTTCCGAAGGAACGAATTTCATTGAGCTGCCGCACAATACATTTAAACATTTTGCGGCAGCTCCTTATTCTTCTTCGCTGAGGAACTGTTTTCTTTCCTCGATAATCTTCTGCTGGATATTCATCGGGACATCCTCGTAACGCTCGAATTTAAACTCAAACGAGCCGCGTCCCTGTGTCATTGAGCGCAAATCAATTGTATAGGTATGCATTTCCGCCATCGGAACCTCGGCCTCGATAATCTGAAGACCGTCCTCCGCGGGGTTCATGCCCATAACGCGTCCGCGCCTTTTCTGCAGGTCGCCGATAACGTCACCCATATAGCTGTCGGGTATAAATACCTTAAGGCTGCCAATCGGCTCGAGGATAACCGGATCCGCCTGCGGCAGGCCTGCCTTATACGCGAGCGACGCGGCAATCTTAAACGCCATTTCCGAAGAGTCGACGTCATGATAAGAACCGAACACGAGCGTGGCTTTAAGGTAAACAACCGGGTAACCCGCCAGAACGCCCTTTATTATGCATTCACGCAAACCCTTTTCAACGGCGGGGAAGTAGTTTCTCGGCACAACGCCACCGACGATTTTCTCTTCGAATACCAGGTCTTCCTGGTCGGCAGGCTCAAACTCAATCCATACATCGCCGTACTGCCCGTGGCCGCCGGATTGCTTTTTATGCTTGCCCTGGGCTTTAACCTTTTTGCGGATTTTCTCCCTGTACGGAACACGCGGTTCCTCCAGCGTAACCTCGACGCCGAATCTGTTTTTAAGCTTTGAGCACAGCACGTCGATCTGGATATCGCCGTAGCCCGTGATTATAAGCTGTCTTGTCTCAACACTGTTTTCAATAGTAAATGTCAAATCCTCCTCGGCAAGCCGCGCAAGGCCGGTGGAGATTTTTTCCTCGCCGCCTTTGC
>JAAYXM010000254.1 GCA_012515925.1 Clostridiales bacterium | reverse complement strand
GCAAATACAATGTTGATCCTACCGGTTATATGATTTGCAATACGGGTAATGAAGAAAGAATAAAAAATACAATAAGGCTTATTGACTGGATGTATTCGGACGAGGCCGCGATGCTCTTAAGCTGGGGTAAAGAGGGCGAAACCTATGAAGTGGTCGACGGTAAAAAGAGATATATCCGCGAAGGTGAAGAGGATATTCAGAATAAATACGGGTTCTTCTCCGCGGGTACGTTTTTGAGGGCTGATCCCGACTCGGCGTTCGCAATGGCTTCGGACGAACAGGTTGTATCGGTTAAGCTGACACTCGAATATACCGAAAAGGATTATAACCCGGTTAACTGGCTTGCGTTTAAGGAAGAGGATAACAAAAGGAAAGTCGAATTAAGCGACGCGCTTAACACTTATACAAATGAAATGCTGAGTAAGTTCCTGCTGGGCACCGAGCCTATGTCCAAGTGGGATGAGTTTGTTAACGGGCTATACGACTTCGGCGTGGAGGAATTAATCAGCCTTTATGAAAACGCGTTTGACGCGATAGATTAAGTTATCACAACCGTGAATTGAGCAACAGTTGCTTTGTGCCGCAAGGCGCAAAGCAACTGTTGCTATTTTGCCTCTACGAACCAGCGCGGGTCCTCAAAGAACAGGTATGTTTCCTTCCCCAGAACCCGGCAGCGGTAGCGCATGCCCTGCCCGCCCGCCTTCAGGCTCGCGGCGCGGCAGACATCCATAACTCTGTCTATTTCGAATCGCCGTCCGTCCGTCCATGTTATCGAGAGCGGGGTTACCCCGCCCGTCGCGTCAAAACGCGCGTCAACCTCCACATACACCTTATGTGCCATTAATGATACTCCTCCCTACTTAAAATAGCTTACAGGATGTATTACATGATTTCCCGGATCGAACGCCGAGAGCTTCGGGTCGGTAAGCATTATGCCGCGAACGATTATCTTTGACCCGAACCGCTCGCGCAGGCCGTCTATCGCTTGCTCCAATCCCTGCTTTCGCGTTATCGGGGCGTCAAACAGCGAAAGCTGCCGGTTTTCGTCCCGGCTTAAGCCGCAGGCGCGGACGCATACGCTTCGAAGCGCGATGTCCGGGCTGTGGTGCTGCTTGTACAGCTTAAACGCGGTATCGAATATCACGTCCGAAACGCATGTGGGCGAGTGCAGCCTGCTCTGGCGCTGATAAGCGTAAAGACGGGTGTCCCGAAGCCATATCTGGACGGTGGAGCACAAAAAACCGTGCTTTCTGAGCCTGAACGCGACGCTTTCGGAAAGAATGCGCATGACGATTCTTACATCAGCGTCGCTTTCAAGGTCACGCGGCGCGGTTGTGCCGTTGCCTATGCTCTTTATCGGTACTGTGTCGAGCATATCCGAGACGGGCGAGTTGTCGTACCCGTTCGCGAACGCCCAGAGCGTGCGCCCCGGCTTGCCGAATACGCTTTGAAGAAAGTTGATGTCCGTCCTCGCGATATCGCCGATTGTTCTAATGCCGTAAACTCTGAGCCTTGCGCCGGTGGAGCGGCCTATATACAGAAGCTCCGATACCGGCAGCCGCCAGACGATATCACGGAAGTCCCGGCGGGATATCACGGTCGTGGCGTCGGGCTTTTTATAATCGCTGCCGAGCTTTGCGAATATCTTGTTAAAGGAGACGCCGACGGACGCGGTAATCCCGAGCTCTTTTTTTAGCCGTTTGCGGATACCGTCGGCTATGTTTTTGCCCTCGCCGAACAGCTTATCGGAGCCCGTTACGTCAAGCCAGCACTCGTCAAGTCCGAAGCTCTCGACCTGATTTGTGTACTCCGCGTAAATCTCACGCGCCATTTCAGAGTATTTGATGTATTTCTCGAAATCCGGCGGCACGAATACGATATCCGGGCATTTTTGCCTTGCCTGCCAAAGCGTTTCGCCGGTCTTGACGCCGCACTTTTTGGCAAGCTGGTTTTTGGCGAGTATAATCCCGTGGCGCAGCTCAACCTCGCCGGTCACCGCAATCGGCTTGTTCCGAAGCTCGGGATGATACAGGCTTTCCACCGACGCGTAGAAGTTATTTAAATCGGAATGAAGTATTACACGCTCCATAAAGCCACTCCAAAATCGAACAAATGTTCTATTCGGATATATTATATATCGTCTGTATAAAAAAATCCAGAGGTATTTCTTGAAAAACCGCATAAAAAAATATATGCTATCAGCAGTAAATAATGCTTATCCCTCGGGAGGGGGAATAAGTGACAACCAATTACCGCTATCATACAAGGAGGGCTCGGGCATGTGCGGAAGGTATCAGTTTTCCGAGGACAACGAGGTAATATCGGAGATAATAAGAAATACGGGTTCGGCGGAAAGGATAAAAACCGGCGAGATTTTTCCCACCGACAGGGTCCCGGTTTTTGTGGGAAGCGGACAGGCTCCGCGCCCGGTCGCGGGCGTATGGGGTTTTCCGAAATACCGCGGAAAAGGCGTGATAATAAACGCGAGGGCGGAAACCGTTCTGGAAAAACCGATGTTCAGAAACGTATTCCTGCGCTCGCGCTGCGTTATTCCCTCGACCGGGTTTTATGAGTGGGACAAAAGCAAGAATAAATTTCTGTTTAACAGAAAAAGCACGGATATTCTGTATATGGCGGGGTTTACGGATATCGTAAACGGCGAAATCCGGTTTGTGATTTTAACGACGGGCGCCGCGGGCGTGATTGCGGAAATCCATGAAAGAATGCCCGTTGTTCTTGACGGGGAAGCTTTAAGAGATTGGCTGTATGACTCGTCGGCCGCGGTTTCGATGCTTGACAAGAAGGCACCCGAGCTTGTGTATAAACTATGTTGAATCGCAATAACGCGCGGGAAAATACATTTTGGGACAGCCGAGATGTTCATTAAACGCAAAACCGCGCGCATAAGAATGATACGGGGAAATTCATCGGGGAAAAGGGGCGGCGAAAATGAATCCGGATATCAGAACAATCCGCGTCTCGCCCGGGCGGCGGCAAAGGCATGTGCATGAGCTTTGCGGTAGCACGGAGATTGCCGGCTCCGGCCCGCATAATCACAGGTTCGCCGCGGTAACATGCGAGGCTAAGCCGGGAAGCGGCAATAACCATATACATGAGGTATGGTTCAGAACGGATTTTTACCGCGGGCATTATCATGAGTTTAGCGGGAAAACCGGAGGGGCCGACAGAATCGGAGACAGGCATGTCCATTTTATCACGGGCGCGACCACGGAAAACGAGGGACACAGACACGAATTCAGAACGGCAACCCTGATCGAGGACCCGATTGCCGAAAAATGAATATAAACCGTAAAAAATACTTGCCGGCCGGCAAACCCCATTTAACCGCCTTGGACCACCACTGTTCTTTTATATGATTTTTAAATTCACAATAAATAAGAGTTGCGTTTTTATTCATTCGCAAGTCGTAAATTAATTGTTGCTGTTGCGCGTCCCCCGGGGGGAGGCGCAACAGCAACATCACAATTAAACTTATAATTCACGTGTGTTTTTGTTAATGCGCGGTCGCGAAAAACCTTT
>JAAYXM010000253.1 GCA_012515925.1 Clostridiales bacterium | reverse complement strand
GGCTGTGTCGTATCGGCACAGCTTTCTGTACTCGCCGGGCAGAAGCCCGGTTATTTTTTTAAATACCCGGTGGAAGTAGTATTCGTTGGCAAAACCGCATTCACGGCTGATATCAAACTGCTTCCGGTCCGTAGTTGACAAAAGTTCGCGCGCGCGCATAACCCGCAGGTACAGCACGTATTCCGTAAATGTGCGGCCGGTGATATACTTAAAAATGTAGGAAAAAGCTCTCGAAGACATAAGGGCTATCCTGCAAACCTCATCCAGATAAATCTTTTTCGTATAATGAGTATTTATGTAATCCAGCGCGTCCTGTATCGCGGCCCTGTATTTTGAATACAGGGCGTTTTGTTCTTCCGTCGTTTTTTTCTCGAACTCCCTCGCGATAAGCGCAAGCAGCTTTATAATCGTGGCGCGTATATACACTGCCGAAAACTTGTCTCTTTTATAGTATTCATGCCGCAGTTCACCGAACATAGAATCGATTGGTTCAGCGCTCTGCCCTTCAAACGTCAGGAAGGGCTTTGCCTGATTCGCGATTATGAGAATGGGTTCGAGGAACAAGAGGTTAAAAAGCGTTCTTTGTTCGTCGGTGTCGGGAAAGGAATTTATGAAATCCGTCGAAAACTCGCAGTTTACAAGCTGAATATCCTCGCCGGATTTACTGGTGTCGATACAATGGACGAACATCGGAGGTACAATAAGCAGGCTTCCTTTCCCAAGCTCGTAATCCTGCCCGTTGAAGTGATGGCGGTATGTACCGTTTAAAACATACCACATCTGGACGAAGAAATGCGCGTGAGGCGTATCCGCTCCGCGTATTGTGTCTATTACGGATTTAAAATGAAAATAATTATTGGGTAGAGCCCAATCCACCGTCGAATTAAATACGTTTTTCTGTGAATCCGTGTTTTGCATAAAACGGCACCTCCCATTCCTCAGACTGACGGTTTATGACGGGTTTATCCGTCCTTTTCGATTTTCGCCGCCGCGTCTTTGAAATACTCGGCGAACAGCTTATCTATTCCGGGCGCGATACGTCCCTTAAGCCGGTATTCGGTGACGGAGCCCTCCGCCTCGTAACCTCCCTCGGCTATGACTTTATCGCTCGGCACATACGCTATTGCGTCGTTGTAGCCGAAACACAGGATTTCCTTTCCGGCCAGCGCTTCGGAGATAACCGCTTTTACGTTACAGGACGGCTCGCCGCCAACCGTGGCAATCCACAGAGTATCGCTCAGCCGGATTAACCCGCAGTTTAACGTAAGATAATCAGGAATTTCATCATAATGCTCAATAACATAATCGGTACTCGCCCAACGGAGAATATCCGGGTGGCTGCCGCCGACTCTCGACTTATCGAACCGCGCGCCGTCAAGTCCGGAATACCCGGCGGAAGCTTTATCAAAAAACTCTTTCGGGTAAACCGCCAAAGGCACGGGTATTTTAAACATTTTCGACGCGAGGTTAAGATTAACCGGCTTAAAGTCGCCTATTGATATCAAATCGCTTATCCGCTCGGCCATGCCGAGTGCGACTTCGTTTACATTCTGATAACATATGCCCTTAAATCTGTTGCCGGCAGCGCCGGCGCTTAATTTCGCGTCCGCGCCGAAGCCCTGGAAAAACAGCGCGGTTGCGCCGTAATATTTGCTCTCTAATATATGACAAAGCCTTCCCGGGTATTCGGAGGATATGCTGAGGAGTTCATCCAGGTTAGACGGGTGGCACGCGTAATTGGTAAGTAAGACCTTTATGTTTCCTTTCGTGTCCGAAAGCTTCAGAATATACAGGTTTTTATCGTGCTCCCCGTCCAAAGCGGGGGCGAAGCGAATCCTGCCGTTTTCGTTTTTGCGCCGGCTTATGTTCCAGCTGCCTTCGACAAAACCGTATTCAATACTGCCCTCGCAGCGGTTGAGATATGCTCTGTCTACGCATTCACGTACGCGCCTTTTAAGAAACGACTCATATTCGGGCTCATGGAATACCAGATCATAGCCTTTTACCGAGGGTCCGAAATGTGTATGGGTATATGTAATCAAGAGGTTGTCAAGCGGGACGCCGTACTTTTCATTGACATAATCCCGCAGCTCTTCCGTCAGGCTGTCGTCATGAAAACACAAATCGAGCGAGACAAGGATAACCTGGTTTTCAAAACCGTCCTCAAGCAGCAGCGTACGCACATAAAGGTCGTCATGAATATTAAGAAAAGGTTTGCCGAAAACCACTCCGAAACCCATAAGCGTTGTCCTGATACACGGGGTGATTATATCCTTCGCCGCGCCGAATTTAACCATATCTGACATTTAAACTCTCCCGATTCCAATTGATTCTTTAATAATTATAATACTAAAGTCAAACGCGCGCAACTTCAAGTTTTTTAATGAATATTGCAGGATAGTATAAAAAATACAAGCCGTCCGGCGCTTTTTTTGTGATAGAATATAGTTTAGTGAATAATAGCCTATCGATATATCGGGCGGCGAAAAGAGGTTTTTTTTTGGAAACACAATGCTTTGATTCAAACGTATGTGTCGGAAAACGCGGACGCAAGCATAGGCTTGAGCAGTGGAGCACGGAGCACGTGCTCGACGCGATGTCAAAATGCGGAGTTTCGGCGGCGCTGGTTCACAGCGGCTGGGCGAAGGATTATTCCCCGATTTACGGAAACGAACGTCTTATTGAGGAGCTTAAAAAAAGCGAGCGGCTGTTCGGCTGCTATACTATCCTGCCCGGTATGTGCGGCGATTTTCCAGCGCCGGATGAAACGATTGCGGATATGCGCGCAAAAGGTATGGTGGCGGCTAAAATATTCCCGGCTTACCATAATTTCAGTGTTGACGAAATCAGTATGGGCGAATATTTCGGCGCGCTCGAGCGGGAAAGGCTTCCGCTTTTAATCGACAAGCCCGAGATATCCTTTGAAGCGCTGGAAAAAATCCTCGCGAATCATCCGTCCCTCCCGGTTCTGCTTCAGGGAGTATATTGGAATGAGGAGCGCTTTGTAATAGCGCTTTTAAAGGAGTACGAAAACTTACATATCGATTTCTCGTGTATGCAGACAAACTTCGCGGTTGAGCGACTGGTTGAGAAGATAGGCGCGGAGCGGCTTGTGCTGGGCAGCGGGATGCCGAGGATGAACGTCGGCGCGGCGCGCTCGTTCATCGACTACGCGGAGATTTCCGGCGATGACAAGAGAAAAATCTTAGGTGAAAACCTGGCGCGGCTGTGCGGCGTTAAGCTCCCCGAGCCCGCTCGCGTTCAAAACGACGAGATTGCACTGCAGGCGAGTGAAGGAAAGCCGGTATCCGTATTCGTGTTTGACTCGCACGCGCATTTTCTCGAAGAAGGCGGAGGCTGCGTCGGAAATAGTCCTATGCCGAAAGGCGGCTATAAAAGCATGGAGGCGCTGTACGCGGGCATCGGTATAGATAAATATTGTGTTGCGCCCTGGCTCGGCATCTGGACAGATTCCGAAGCCGGAAACCGTATAATGCTGGATATGACAATAAAAAGCCCCGATAAAGCGGTCGGTTATGTGTTAATCGACCCGGCCTATGTTGATGTGGAGGCCGAGGCGAGAAAATACCACATAGAACACCGTATTCCCGGAATCAAGATGTTCCGTTACCGTACCTGCCTTCGCTACAACGACCCCGTGTTCGACCCGTGGTGGGAAATAGCGGATGAGCATTGCCTGTTCGCGCTTATGGATTCGGGGTATTATCCGGAATATTTGTCGGATATGGAGGATCTGGCGGTCAGATATCCTGACGTTTATTTTTTCCTTGACCATGCGGGACGTGATTTCAACTCGGCGGAAAGCTACGCTGCTTTAGCGAAAAAATACGACAATATCTATCTGCAGCTGACCTTTACTTCCGTTACGCAGGGTTTAATTGAATATCTTGTTGCGGAGGGGCTCGAGGACAGGACGCTGTTCGGTACGGATTCGCCGATGCGTGACCCGCGCCCGCAGCTCGGCTGGGTCGCCTATGCGGACATACCGATAAGCGCGAAGAAGAAAATTCTCGGCGAAAACATGCAGAGGATTCTGGGGCGCTGCTTCCCGAATGACAATAAGCAAAACACGGTCCGGAAAACCGGGCTGTGAAATAATAAAAAAAATTAGGAGGCCGATAAAATGAAATCCAAAAGAAGGATTCTTGCGCTGGTTGTCACGATTATCATGCTTTTAAGCTTAAGCTCCTGTGTCAGGCAGCCCGCCGCACCCGAAAAACAAGAGGTGTCGTCGTCGGGCGGCAAACTGTTTGACGAGCCCGTAACGATTAAAGTGGCCTTAGGGAGCCACCCGAGCTGGCCGTACGATGAGAACTATAAGGCGTGGCAGTATTTCCGCGAGGGTACGGGAGCGAATTTCGATGTCCAGGCGATTCCGAACACGGAATACGGAACAAAGGTAACCCTGATGCTCGCTTCTCCGGACACTCTTCCGGATCTGATGTTCTGCGATTCCAAGAAGTTTGCGGATATAAACGGACCTTCGGGAGCGCTGCTACCGGTTGACGATTACCTGGATAAGCTCCCGAATTACACGGCGTTCTGGAACTCTATCCCCGAGGATGAAAGGGTAGAGCTTATGAACCAGCGCCGCTCGGGTGACGGGAAAATATACTTTCCGCCCAATTACGGCTTTCACACCATAGGAAATACGCGCGCCTGGCTTTACCGCGCCGATATTTTCGAAAAGCATAACCTGAAAATCCCCGAAACAATCAACGAGCTTTACGATACGGCAATGAAGCTTAAGGAGCTGTATCCGGAAAGTTATCCGATAAGCATGCGCGAAGGCCTTAGAAACCTTGGCAACATGGGGCCACAGTGGGCGCCGTATTTCGCCCCCGGGCTCTATTACGACTTCAACACGGAAACATGGCATTACGGAATAATAGAAGACACGATGAGGCAAATGGTGGAGGATATGATTAAGTTCCACAAGGCCGGGGTTTTGCCGCCGGATTATCTGAAAATCAATACAAAGACGTGGGAAGAGCTGGTGTTTAACGACAAAGGGTTTATGATGCCGGAATATGTCGTGCGTGTCGACTTCTTCCAGAACCCGGCGAGAGAGCAGAACCCCGATTTTACGCTTAAGGTCATGCCGCCCCCGAAGGCGGACACTCCGACCGGTCAGCACAAGATGTCAAAGCAGAACTATGAGATGGTGGGATATGTGCTGCCCAACACCAGAGACGAAACCCGTATAAACAATACGATGAAGGTATTCGATTGGATGTATTCGGAGGAAGGCCGCGAGCTCTTAAGCTGGGGCAAGGAGGGCGAGACCTACAAGGTTGTAGACGGCAAAAGAAGGTTTATTTTGGACGAAGGCGAAACCGCTTATGCCAAATACGGATTCGCGACCTACGGGCTCGGCCAGTGCATTTACGCGGAGGCCAACGAAGCGCTGTATTCAGACGACCAGAGCGAGCAAAGCAGAATCGCTATCGGATACGGCGAGAAATATATGAATCCCGCCCAGTGGCTCGCGTTTACGGATGATACCAAAAACGAAGTTGACGACATTCTGAGCGGGATTGACGTATTCACCAACGAAATGCTCAGCAAGTTCCTATACGGTATCGAGCCCATGTCTAAGTGGGACGCGTTCGTCGAAGAGGTTAAAAACTCGGGCGTCGAAGAATTACTCGCGTATTATAGCGAGGCATATAAAAAGGTTACGGGAAAATAAAATCGTTAATACCACGGGCGGCGCCCGTGGTATTAAAACGGATTATTCTACCTCCTCTTCCTCTGTCAGGCGCGAAGATATGCGAACATATCTTCGCGCCTTGATTATACACATCATCCCGCTACTTTTTAAACGCGAAATATTTCATCAGAACAAACGTCAGCGGGACGCCGATTATAGCGGCAGACGAAAAGGCTATTAGTTTATGGAGCTTTAACAGGTTATAGATGATAAAGACAAAAACAGACTGTATCGCGAAATTCGGCATGTATGAAACAAAGAATTTTAAAAACCCGGGCAGGCACGGGTTCTTTTTAAACGTCAAAAAGCAGTTTAAGAAATAGGATATTATAAGCGAGCTTAAGTACCCTGACGAGAACGCCGTGTTTGCGCCCATTAACCCGGAGTAAAGCCCGGACAGCAGAATACACGACAGTGTATTTGTAATACCTATTAATACGAATATCAGAAACTGGGGCGTTAAAAAGATTTTCCGGGCGTTGTAAAGGAGGTTATTCATCAGTAAGCTCTTCCCATATTAAATATTTCGGCCGTTTTTTCGTTTCGTTATAAATCTTTCCGATATATTCGCCGATAACGCCTACGCCTAAAAGCTGTATTCCCCCGAGCATCCAGATAGATATTAAAAGGGTTGTCCAGCCCGTAACCGTTTGCCCGAGAAGTTTAACCGTGAGAGCGTAAAGCAGCGCCGCAATGCTTATTATGAACATAATAAACCCGATATATGATATGACGCGAATGGGTTTTATACTAAGCGACGTTATACCGTTTAACGCGAAGGACAGCATTTTCGAAAGCGGGTATTTGCTCTCTCCCGCAATCCGCGCCCGCCTTTCATACTCGACGCATGTACTGCGATAGCCGACTAACGGCACTATCCCGCGGAGAAACAGGTTCGCCTCGGGGAATCTGCTGAGGCCGCGGAGGGCGCGCTTGCTCATAAGCCTGTAATCCGCGTGGTT
>JAAYXM010000026.1 GCA_012515925.1 Clostridiales bacterium | reverse complement strand
CGGTGTTGTCGGACTTAAGCCGAGCTACGGCGCGGTATCAAGGTACGGGCTTGTCGCGTTCGCGTCATCACTTGACCAGATAGGACTGTTCGGTAAAACCGTCGGTGATACAAGGCTTCTTGCCGGGGCCGTTTACGGACGTGACCCGCTTGACGGGACGTCCGCCGCGACAGACCCGCGGGGCACTAATGACACCGCGACGCCTGACGTGTCAAGTCTCCGCATAGGGTATCTCGGGGAAAGCCTTTTGACTCTCTCCGAAGATACGCTTTCTGTTATAAACCGGGTACTTGAAGTGCTCGGCCGTGCGGGTGCCGAGATTATTAAGCTTAAGTCTGAATATTACGAATTTATACCCGCCGTATACTATGTTATATCCTCCGCGGAATGCGCTTCAAACCTCGCGCGCTATGACGGAGTCAAATACGGACTAAGCGCGCGGGAGTCGGTTGACTTTAACACAATCATTACAAAAACGAGAATAAAGGGCTTTGGCGACGAGGTCAAAACGCGGATTTTGCTGGGCAATTTCTTTTTATCTTCGGAGAACTACAGGAAATACTTCGAAAAAGCGTGTAAAGCAAGAAGGCTTGCCACCGATGAAATCAATGAAATGCTAAGAAATGCGGATTATATATTATCCCCGGTAAGCGACGTCACCGCGCCCGTGTTGAATTCGGATAATTATGTACCGCGTATCGCAAACAGGCATAATTTAATCGCGAATCTTGCGGGCCTGCCCGCGATTTCAATACCCGCGGGTATCGGTAAAGACGGTATGCCTGTCGGAATACAGCTTATGACAAAGAGGTTTGAGGATAAAAGCCTGCTTGACGCGGCAGAAGCTGTTGAGCTGATACTCAAAGGAGCCGAAAGATGACATACAAGGCAGTAATCGGTCTTGAAATACACGCGGAGCTTAATACGAAAACAAAGATGTACTGCTCCTGCAAAAACAGTTTCGGAGACAATCCGAACACAAATATATGCCCTGTGTGTACGGGTTTACCGGGCGCGCTGCCCGTTATAAACCGCGCCGCCGTGGAGCGTGCCGTGTTTGCGGGTCTCGCGTTTAATTGCAGAATCAACAAGTTTACGCGCATGTACCGCAAACAGTACTTTTACCCGGATTTACCGAAGGGCTATCAGATTTCTCAGTTTGATATGCCGCTCTGTGAGGACGGTATTATTTATTACTTTTCCGGTGACGAGTTAAAAAGCGCCGGCGTAAAACAGGTGCATATTGAGGAGGACGCGGGAAAGCTTATTCACGGCGGTGACAGAACGTATATCGATTATAACCGCTGCGGCGTGCCGCTGATTGAGATTGTTACGCGTCCCGATATTTATTCCGCGATCGACGCGCAAGCGTTTTTGGAGACGGTAAGGAGAATGCTTTTATTTCTCGGTATATCCGACTGCAATATGCAGGAGGGTTCCTTAAGGTGCGATGTAAATATTTCCGTTTCAGATACGCGAAATTCCTGCAATTCCGAACGGGTTGAAATAAAGAATCTAAATACGTTCGGAGGAGTCCGCCGCGCGATTGAATTTGAGATAAAAAGACAGACCGGACTTTTGGAGAGCGGCGCCGTGATAAGCCGTGAAACACGCGGGTGGGACGAGAAAAGACAAATAAGCGTCCTGTTAAGAAGCAAGGAGGATATAGAGGATTACAGGTATTTACCCGAACCTGATATTCCGGCAATCCGGATAGATGACAGATTTATAGATAATCTCAGAAACAGACTTCCCGAGTTTGAATATCAAAAGAGAATACGGTATACTAAGGAATATAACCTTTCGGGTTATGACGCCGGGCTTATTTCCGGAAATCAGGGGCTTGCCGTGTTTTTTGACAAATGCGCAAAGCTTGGCGCAAACCCCGTTGAATGCGCGAAACTGCTCACCGGCGAGGTATTAAGGCTTGAAAACGAAACCGGAATAAGCGTAATGGAATCAAAGCTTAAACCGGAGGATATATGCGCGGTGTTATCCGCGCTTAAGGCCGGGAAAATAAATCACGGAACAGCTAAGACAATTACCCGGACATTGTTTGAAAGCGGCGGAAGCGCGGCGGATTTGCTTTTAAGCCCCGCTTTTTCCCGTATTGACGATGAGACCTATATATTAAAAACCGCGGCGGAAACGCTTGATGAAAACCCCGGGGCTCTAAAGGATTATATAAGCGGGAAGCAAAACGCGCGAACATTTCTTATCGGGCAGTGCATGAGAAAGACAAAGGGGCGCGCAAATCCACGGGTTTTATCGCGTATACTGGACGGTGAACTGCGAAAACGAAAGGCGGAAAAAGAATGAATAAAAACACTTTATTGGAGTTTAAGACTGATTTTACGTTTAACGACTTTTTGGGACTTTGCCTGATAAAGGTAAACAAGCTTATATATTTTATTATCGCGGCAATCGCGGCGGCTTTTTGCTTTACGTTATATTCGAGACTACGCGAAAGGGTTTGGCTTATTGCCGTTATCGCGCTCGCGGTGATAGTATGCGGCGTTTATCTGATGAGGCTGTATGTAAAAAAACGCGCGAAAAGCGTATTTCAAAGGAACAAGGTTTCAAGTGTTCTGCATCTTACGCTTGACGATGGCGGCATAAATCAGAAATCGGAATACAGCGAAACATATCTCGCTTGGGAGGATGTCTATCGCGTGCGCGAAAACAAGGATTGCTTCTTTGTGTTTTTGAATAAAAACACGGCTTTTTATTTTCCGAAGCGAAGCTTTGAAAGCTCCGAAACGCGAAAAAGGTTTACTGAGATAATTATCGACAAGGTATCTCCAAGCAAGGTGTTTTTCAGGTAGAAACCGGTCGCGGGGATAGTTTTCGGACGGTGGCTTTTGCCGCCGTCTGTTTTTTTGTTCTATATGCAGGGCTTGTTTCATAAGATTAAGTAAAACAAGTACGGAGGTTTTAAAATGCCTCAGAGTACATACCTGCTTAAGCAGTTCGGACAGGCAGTGGCTTATCTTCCGGCAAGACTGCGGGACAAGGCCATGGAGACAGGCGAGAGTATAAAGCTGGCTGCCGAGGAATTAAGGTTAAGGGTCGGCAGGCAGCTTACGATAACGTACGCGGACGGCGAGATTGACATACCGGCGGAAGGATTAATAACCCGGGATGAGCTTGCCTCGGTAATTGAAATCGCGACCGGAAGCTCGGTGCACAGCGCCGCCGGCAGTATCAGAAACGGCTTTATCACGGTACCCGGCGGGCACAGAATCGGCATATGCGGCACCGGGGTAATAAAAGACGGCGAGCTTTCGTATATAAAGAATATATCGTCGGTATCAATACGCATCGCGAAGCAGATAATCGGCGCTTCCGATAATGTGTTTTCTTATATACTCAAGGAAGACGGCATACATAACACGCTTATACTGTCACCGCCGGGCTGCGGTAAAACCACGATACTGCGGGATATCGTAAGAAAGCTTTCAAGTCATGAGCAAAAGCATATAAGGGTCGCGGTCGCGGACGAGCGGGGCGAGCTCGCGGCTAAATACAAGGGCGTGCCGCAGTTTGATATAGGAAAGCGCACCGACGTGCTCGACGGGGTTAGTAAGGCAGCAGGCATTATGCTTTTAATGCGCGCGATGTCGCCGCATGTCATAGCGGTGGACGAGATTACCGCAGAGGAGGATATCCGCGCGATTTCCCATGCGTGCAACTGCGGCGTATACCTGATTGCTACCGCGCACGGCGTGAACACGGAGGAAATCGCCGGAAGACCGCTGTACAAGCGTCTTCTGGATACGCGGATTTTCACGCTCGCGATCGAGCTGTATAAGGAAACGGGTGAGTTTAAGTCTCGCGCGGTTTATCTGTGAAGAAGTATGGCGGAAAGGAATGATAAAAAATGCTGAAGTTAATTGGTGCGATTCTGATTTGCGGCGGCGCGGCGGCGATAGGATTAAGCTTAAGCGGCAGGCTCGCGCTTCGTATTCGCGTACTTAACTCGATAATAAACGCCCTGGATTTAATGCACGCGGAAATTTGCCAGCTTCTGACGCCCATTGGCGAGCTTATGGAGAGTCTGAAAAACACATCTGACGCACCGCTTAGCAGGCTTTTTGCGGAATGTGTGTCAGGCATGAATCGCTCGCCTGACGTCCCGTTCGCGATTATATGGTCAAAGGCGGTGCGCGGGGCGGATTATCTTGAGCTTAATTCAAACGAAAAGCAAATTCTGATTGATATGGGCTGCGCGCTCGGCAGATATGACGCCGACGAGCAGGGCAGATGCATAGCCCACGCGCGCCGTACGCTTGAAGGAAGGCTATGCTCCGCGGAAGCCGAGAAGCAAAAAGCCGGAAAACTGTACGGCGGACTCGGAATTATTTGCGGGATAGCGCTTGTTATCGTATTTATATAGTAATCGGGATGGGTGAAAACATGCAGGTGGATTTAATATTTAAGGTTGCGGCTATCGGGATTCTGGTCGCGGTCTTAAACCAGCTACTTATACGCTCCGGCCGTGAGGAACAGGCTATGATGACCACGCTTGCGGGTCTTATAGTCGTGCTCATGATGATTATCCAGGAAATAAGCAATCTGTTCTCGTACGTCAAATCCACATTCGGTTTTTAATCATGGATACGCTTGTAAAGATTCTCGCAATCGCTTTAGTATCGCTGTTTCTGGCGCTGGCTGTCGATAAGCACAACACAACAGCCGCGCTCGCGGTTATAATAGCCGCGGCTGCAACGGTTTTAGGGCTTGCGTTCGGCGCCGTAAACATAGTGCTGAAATTCATGCGGGATTTATCGCAGTACGCGTCAATCGCGCCCGAGCTTATGGTCCCGCTGTATAAAACAACGGGTATAGCTATCGTCACAAGACTTGCTGCGGATCTGTGCAAGGATAAGGGCTCCTCCGCGCTTTCGGCATGCGTCGAGCTTTCGGGGTGCGCGATTGCTCTTACGTTTACATTTCCGGTATTGATGTCGGTGATAAAGCTTATATCTTCAATTTAAGTTAAAAACAAAGGAAAAGCGACATGATTAAGAAAGCTTTTATTGTTCTTGTAATTCTAACGTGTTTTCCCGCGGTATGCCTTGCGTCGGAAGATGTATTCGACGCCCAGTATAACGCGCTTAAGCTTTATAAACTGGAAAGCAGCGTACCCGCCTCCGCCCGTGAGCGCAACATTCGTGTATCAAAGAACACATCGCTTGACGAGGGCTTAAACGGGATTTTCAGAAAAACCAAATCACAGGTTGGCGGAATATTAAAAAAAGGCTTAAGGTGCATTGTCGCTATAATCGCAATAGCCGCGTTATGCGCTTTAGCGGCGTCAATCGGAGATTCGGAAAACTCGGGAACTGTTGCCGCGTGTGTATCCGCCGTAGGCGCGATAGCGGTTACGGCATCGGCGGCGGGCGGTGTTTCCGGCATAATCGGTATGGGAAGCTCCGCGATTTCGGATATAAACGCGTTTTCGAAAGCCCTTCTGCCGTCACTCGCCGCGGCGTGCGCAGCATGCGGTGCGCCGGCATCGGCGGCCGCGCGTTACGGGATTTCCATAATGTTTGTGGATGTCGTCATTACCGTTATAAGCTCGGTAATGCTGCCGCTCGTATACGCGTATCTCGCGGCCTCGACAGCGGACGCCGCGTTTAAAAACGTCTCGCTTGCCAAGATTTGCGATTTTATTAAGTGGCTTGTTACAAATTCGCTAAAAATACTGCTTTCGGTTTTTGTCGTATATATAACGGTATCCGGAATAGTGTCGTCCACAGTCGATGTTATCGGCGTGAAGACAGCTCGCTTCGCTATAAGCGGCGCCGTTCCGGTTGTGGGGGGCGTAATTGCCGACGCCGCCGAAACGGTTGTCGCGGGTGCGCTTGTGATGAAAAACTCCATCGGTGTGTTCGGCATGCTCGTGATACTCTCGATTTGCGTTACGCCGTTTCTGACTATCGCCGTAAACTATTTACTGTTTAAGGCGGCATCATGCGTTTGCGCGCCGATTTGCGGGGACAAGCTTTCAAGGCTTATAGACAATATAGGCGCCGGCTTCGGTATAGTCCTGGGTATGACCGGCGCCTGCGCTATGCTTATGTTCATGTCAATCATACTCAGTATGCTGATGTTCGGAGGTTAGTATGGAAATCCTGCGCAGTTGGATTACCGGAATAACGGCCGCCACGCTTATTTCCGCGGTAGCTGACCTTATAACGCCGAAAAGCCCCGCGGGAAAGGTTGTAAGGCTCGCGGGGGCGCTTATTCTTCTTACGGCCGTTATAGCGCCCGTTAACAGATTTGAT
>JAAYXM010000001.1 GCA_012515925.1 Clostridiales bacterium | reverse complement strand
TTCATGAGTGTCGATTCTCCGTTTTAAGATTAAAGAATTCCTTTGCCGCGTTTATGTTTTCCTTTTCGTTTTCGCGGATTCGCAGCATTACGGACTTGAATTTGTCCGTAAACTCCGCGTCGCCGTAAGCGGCGTCGATAAAGCCCTTCAGAATGTCAAAATTCAAATCCTCGTAAGGCACGCACAGGTCGTAGCCTATGTAGTCCATGAATCCGCGGACCTTGTCGTCATAGGAAATACCGATAACCGGCACGCATTGTCCCGCGCCGAATATCAGCGCGTGAAGCCGCATCGCGACGATAAGCTTTGTTTTTGAAAGAATTCCTATCATCGCGTGGACGTCGTATTCGCCGCGAAGAATCTTAGGCTTACTCTTCATCATGCCCGCGATATGCTCCGCGACGGGCATGTCCTTTTTGCGCTCCATCGGGACAAGAAGCGGTATAAGCCCGTATTTTTCATGCGCGAAATCCGCCGCCGCGGCGATAATGCCGGCTTTTTTATCAAAGTCCTTCCAGTTTCGCATGGCGACGGCCATATAGCTTTCGCCCGTATCGAGCCCCTCGTTGAAGAAAGCGCTTTGTATAACGCTTTCGTCCGCGGGCGCGAGGTTAAGCGTCGGGTCCGCGGCAAGAGTTGTTTTAGTGCGTGTCGCGCCCATTTGGGCGAGCTCGCGCACGGAGCCCGGGTCACGAAGTGTTATCCTGTCGACAAACCTGTTTATCACCCATGCCGAGGCGCGTCTGTTCAGCTTCCGGCGGACCGGGCCGATGCCGCAGCCGTACATCATGACGCGGCAGCCCGAAAGGCGCGCGGCTACTATCGTGAACAGGTAAAAATACAGCGACCTGCTGCTTGTGGAATCCTGAATCAGGCTGCCGCCGCCGTTTAAGTAAAGATGCGATTTCAGCATGGCGGCAATCATTTTAAACACGTTGAACGTGTATACCGAGCGCACCCTGTATTTAAGCTTTGTCTGGAGCGGGTTTCGCGACATTACGCAGATTTCGGCGTGCTTGTCCGTTTCGTTTATTTCGCCGATTAACGCTTTGAGTATCGCGTCGTCTCCCGCGTTTCCGCGCCCGTACGAGCCGCAGATTGTTACCTGCCCGCGTTTCACTTTTACCGCGGTTTTGACGCAGCTATATATTTCGAGCTGGCGGGCGACCATACTGTCAAGTGAGTATTGCCTGCTCGCCTTTTCATACAGGAGCCTCGCCATGTCCCTGCGCTTTTCGGGGTTTAAGTACATATACTCAAGATGAGATGAAAGAGCGTCAATATCCTGGGGCGCGAACAAAAAGCCGTTTGCGCCGTGGTCTATAAGCACCGGCATGCCGCCCACCGCGGTGCAAATCATAGCGCAGCCGGATTTCACCGCCTCAAGCACGCTGTAAGGGAAGCTTTCGCTGAGCGATGAGAGAAGGTTTATATCCAGCGCGTTTAAGAACGTGTCCATATCCGTAACCCAGCCCGGGAAAAACACCTTATCCTCAAGCTTAAGCTCCGCGGCAAGGCCTTTGAGATACGCCGCCTGCTCGCCGTCCCCGCCGATGATAAGTCTTAAGTCCGGGCAGGTTCTGACCGCGATAGCGAACGCTTTAATAATCGTCGCGATATCCTTTACCGGGTGAAACCTTGCCGCGATGCCGCAGACGGTTTTGCTCGCCGGATCGTCAACGCCTAAGGAGTTAAGATACTCATCCCTCCGCGTTTTCGGAGAGGGCTTAATATCAAAGTCGATTCCGTTGTATAACGAATACACGTGATACGGGTCAAATCCGCGTTTTATAAGCATATCCGCGAAGCTGTCCGTAACGCCGATGTACGAGTCGAGAAACCTGAGCGCCACGGCGTTTAACGCGCCGTTTGTGCACTGCTTTAAAATGCTTCCCATGTAATCCAGGCGGTAATCGCTGTGCACGGTCGTAACCGCCGGAATTTTGAATATCCGGCGTGCAATCGCGCCCATGACGTTAGCCTTCGCTCCGTGGCAGTGGATAATCTCATAGCCGCCCTCGCGGATTATTGCGCAAAGCTCCTTAATATCCTTTATCGGGTTTTTGTTGTGTATAACACGAACGTCAATGCCGAGCTTCAAAGCGTCCTCGGCGAATTCGCCCGCCCTGAAGCTTATCAGCCGGACCTCCGCGTGCTCCGACAGCTTTTTTATAAGCGACAGCACGTGAGTTTTCGCTCCGCCCACATCGCCGCCGCCGATTAAATGAATAATTTTCATTTTTGCCCACTTTCTTCCCCGACGCCTCGACGGAGGGGAATACATCCGCAATCTGAAAGGGTTCGGAAAAAGTATTGTTTGTTTTCCCGCCTTGCCGAATATCCATCTCCCCCTTCGGGGGAGGGGATAATCACTCTTAACAAGGCTTGTTCGGAAAAAGTATTGTTATATTTTCCATGATATTATATAATATCCGTTATAAGCGGTCAAGGCAGGAGGTATTTTATATGAAGATTATTAATGAAAAAGGAAAGCTTTTCGGACTTATCAATATCGTGGATCTGATTATCATACTCGCTCTGCTCGCGGTTATCGGCGCGGTGGGCGTTAAGCTTCTGGCAAAGCCCGTAGGCGAGACGATAAGCCCAAAATCGGAAATGATTGTCACGATGCGCGTGCGCGGCGCGATGCTTTATTTTACTGATGAAATCATGAAGATAGAGCCCGGCGAAAAGCTTGTCTCGGGAAACAGCTACGTTGAAGGCGAGGTCGTGAGCATCGAGCGCGTGCCCTATGAGGTTCTCACAACCACCGACGACGGGAGAATCGTAAAAGCCGTCGACCCGGAGCGCGAGGATATAATCATTACCGTTAAGGCTAAAGAGAATAAAAACAGCCCGACTTTGAAAATAGGCAATCAGGATGTCAGAATAGGGCGCTCGTTCATATTCAAAACCCAGACGTTTGAAATATCCGCCACAATAGAAACGGTGACATTTAATGGATAACGCGCTTAGAAACTGCTTTGTCGCGCGGATTTTCAACCTGTTTAAAAGCGCGTACCCGCGGAGCTTGCCCGGGCGTTTGCAGCGAGGGCTTCTTAATTACTACGACAAATCCGTCACAAAACGGCTGCTCGTATTGTTTCTCGTAGTCTCCCCGCGTATTGTGTATTCCGGCTGTTACAGGCTGCTGAAACGCTTTAACGCGTTTTTAAACAGGTTTAACGGGCTTTTTTCGGAGAGCCTGGCCTTCAGCATCACAAAAGCGCGCGTGTTTGAAGGAAGCGCGGTATTCCGCCTTCTTTCGTATCTGAAGCCGCGCGGAATTCTGTTGATTGCGTTCGGGCTGTTTCTGCCGCTGGACGTGTTTGTCAGAGATGTAATCGAAATCGGCTTTTTATCCGCCGTCTGGGACGAGGCGCTGCTGCTGGTTGCCGCGCTCGCGGTGCTTCTAAGGAGAATCACGGCGGAGAACCCGTTAAAGCCAAAGACCACGCCGATTGACGCGTACCTGCTTTTGTTTATCGGCGTCGGGCTTTTGCTTATGGCAATCGTATCGCCGTCGGCGTCAATCGCGTTTGCGGGCTATCGCGCGGTGTGCCAGTTCATGCTCTGGTTTTTCGTTGTTACAAGGCTTATCGAAAACGATAAAGATTTTATGATATTGTATTTCACGATTAGTATAATGGCCGTCGCCGTCGCGCTTCACGGAGTTTACCAGTATATCGTCCGCGCGCCCATGCCGGAAAACTGGGTCGCGCAGGCCGAGGCGACGCTTCGGACCCGCGTATATTCGATTACGGGAAGTCCGAACATCATGGGCGCTCTGATGGTTATGACGGCGCCGATGCTCGCGGCCCTCGCTTATTACCTTAAGCCGTTGTGGCTTAAATGCCTTATGTGGGGCGGGACGTTTGTATGCTGTCTTGCCACGCTGTTTACATTCTCGCGCGGGGCATGGTTCGGGCTTGCGATTGCCGTTGTTGTTTTCGCGCTCGCGGTGGACCGCAGGCTGCTGCTCGCGGCGGTTTGCGCCGTTTTCGGACTGGTTTTGTTCGTGCCCGAGATTTCAAACCGTATAGGTTTTCTGTTCACAACCGAATTCGCCGAGGCGAACAGTACCGGAGGGCGCGGGGAGCGCTGGGAATTCGGGCGTATGCTGATTCGGTCAAACCCGGTGTTCGGCTTCGGGTTAGGCAGATTCGGCGGCGCGATAGCCATGCAGAACCAGGTTATCGACGGGATGAATTACTTCTATATGGATAACTATTATCTGAAAACCTTGGTTGAGATGGGGTTTGTCGGGTTAATTACGTATCTGTATTTACTGGTTAATAACTTAGTCTGGGGACTTCGCGCGATGTTTAAAACGCGCAGGAAAAGCATATCCGCCCTTGCCGCGGGGTTGTACTCGGGGGCCGCGGGCGTGCTTGCCCATTCGTTTTTCGAGAATATATTCGAGGTCCCGTATATGAATTCGTATTTCTGGGGCTTCGCGGCAATGATAATGTATGTCGGCTTCTTGCGGCGCGTTACGGAAAAATAAGCTTATCATCCCCTAAGGGGAGTGATAGTGAAAGTATAAGAGAGAAGAGTGAAAAGAAAAGGTGTTTTCTCCCAAAAGGGGGAGAAAAGCATTGGAAAACGAGGTGAGTCTTCAGAGAATAACATGTGAAATAATAAAAGATTGACTTTTATTATTCCACATGCTAAAATAGTTAGGCCGCATTGAACAGGCTTTTTTAAGACATTTACCGTGTCGCCTGTGAGAGCGTGACTCTATATGAATGAGAGGTGTAGAATATGCAAGCCGTATTTGTTACCGGCGGTAAGCAGTACAAGGTTTCCGAAGGCGATGTCATCTTTGTCGAAAAGATTAATACCGACAGTGATACGGTCGTGTTCGACGACGTGTTGATGCTTATCGACGGCGAGAACGTCAGTATCGGACAGCCTAAGGTTGAAGGGGCCGCCGTTACCGCGAAGGTCGAAAAGCACGGCAAGGGCAGGAAAATCATGGTGTTCAAGTTCAAGGCGAAAAAGAACTACAGACGCCGCCAGGGACACAGACAGCCCTATACCAAGCTTAAAATCGAAAAAATCAGCGCGTCATGATAACCGCACGTTTTACGTTTGAAAACGGTGAAATTACCGGCTTTGACGTACGCGGGCATTCGGGGTACGCGGATTCGGGAAGCGATATCGTATGCGCCGCGGTTTCAAGCGCGGTTATGCTTTGCGAATGCGCGATAAGCGATGTTTTGCGGGCAAACCCCGAAATCAAGGTTGATGACGAAAAAAACAGCGTTTCGCTTGAAATAAGCCCCGGTATGCCGCCGGAAAAGCTTAAATCCTGCCGGGAGATGCTTACGGCTCTTGAACTGCATCTTAAGGCATTGAAAGAAGATTATCCGGAGCATATCGAGATTTTGGAGGTGTGTGAACATGCTTAAGATAGGTATTCAATTCTTCGCTCATAAAAAGGGCGTGGGTTCAACTAAAAACGGACGTGATTCCGAGTCCAAGAGGCTCGGCGTCAAGCGCGGGGACGGCCAGTTCGTTCTTGCGGGCAATATTCTGGTCAAACAACGCGGAACAAAAATACATCCGGGGCAGAATGTGGGACGCGGCTCTGACGACACGCTGTTTGCCATGATTGACGGCGTCGTCAGCTTCGAGCGCTTCGGGCGCGACCGCAAGAAGGTTTCGATAAAACCGATTGCGCAGTAAATCCATACATGACTTTAAAGCTCCGAGTGTTTTTTCGGAGCTTTAATTTTTGAATTGATTATAAACAATTGTTCAAACTAAAGCCAAAGGTTATATTGGGTGAAAAATATGTTTGTTGATACTGCAAAGGTAAAATTCCGCGCGGGCCGCGGCGGTGACGGCGCGGTGACGTTCCACCGGGAAAAGTATGTCGCGGCGGGCGGGCCGGACGGCGGGGACGGCGGACGCGGCGGGGATATAATCCTCGTGGCGGACGATAATATGTCTACGCTGATGGAGTTTAAATACAAGCGGAAATTCATCGCGGAAAGCGGGCAGAACGGCGGGCCGAATAAATGCAGCGGCAAGGACGGCAAGTCCCTTCAAATCCGCGTACCCCGCGGCACGCTTGTATACGACGACGATACGGGCGCTTTGATAAAGGATGTTTCGGACGACGAGCCGTTTGTGTTATGCAAGGGCGGACGCGGCGGCTGGGGCAACCAGCATTTCGCTACGCCGACAAGGCAGGCGCCGCGGTTCGCGAAGCCGGGGCTTGAGGGCGAGGAGATAAACGCGCGGCTCGAGCTTAAGCTGCTCGCGGATGTCGGGCTCGCGGGCTTTCCGAACGTCGGGAAGTCAACGCTGCTCTCCGTTGTGAGCTCCGCGCGCCCGAAAATAGCGAACTACCATTTTACGACGCTTGTGCCGAACCTCGGCGTCGTCAGGGTGAACGAGGATTTTTCGTATGTAATGGCGGATATCCCGGGCATTATCGAGGGCGCGTCAGAGGGCGCGGGGCTCGGGCATAAGTTCTTAAGGCATATCGACAGGTGCAGGCTTATCGTCCATATTGTGGACGCCTCCGGCAGTGAGGGACGGGACCCGATTGAGGACTTCGAGACGATAAATGCCGAGCTTAACAAGTATAACGCGACTTTGGCGGCGCGGCCGCAGATTGTAGCCGCGAACAAGTGCGACATTATTACGGACGGGTCGATTCTCGAAAAGTTCAAGAAATATATAACGGAGAAGGGGCTTTTGCTCTTTGAGATATCCGCGGCCACCGGCCAGGGAGTCGGCGCGCTTATGAACAAGGTCGCGGAAGAGCTTTCAAAGCTTCCGCCAATCAAGATATTTGAGTCCGAGTATGTCAGGGTAAAGCCCGACGTCGAATATGACTACGAGGTGGAGATTACGCAAGTCTCACCTGATACCTTTACGGTCGAGGCGGAGTGGATTAAGCGCGCGATGGGCTCGGTTAATTTCTCGGACGTGGAGTCGCGTATGTATTTCGAGCGCCTGCTTCAAAAGAAAGGCGTGTTCGAAAAGCTTGAGGAATTCGGCGCAAAAGAAGGGGACACGATTGTCATATACGACATGGAATTCGATTATGTAGAATAAAAAAACGGGCTCGAAAGCCCGTTTTTTTATTCTACTGTTTTGAAGCAAGCATCGCGTTATACAGAATTTCGACCGCGTCCCGGCGCGTCACCTTCCTGTCAAGCCCGAGAGAGCCGTCCTCGCAGCGTGTCAGGATGTTTCCGGAAAACGTGTTTATGACGGCGCGGCGCGCCCAGGCGGGTTCGATTCCGGACTCATACGCGTCCGTTTCGGCGTCGGAAAGCCGAAGCGCGTTGTTTATAATTATCGCGGCCTCACCGCGGGTAATGGCGTCGCGCGGGCGCAGCACCATAACGCCGTTTTCGTCACCGCCCGTGATTATCCCTTGTTTCAAAGCCGATACCATATAGGGCATAGCCCACGCGGGCGTGTCGGCTTCGTCCGCGAACCCGAACGTCTCCGACTCGGTCACGGGCTTTAATCCAAACAGCGCGGTGACCATCGCTATAAACTCGCTGCGGGAAACAATTCGGGTCGGGCGGAGAAAGCTCTCGTCACCAATCGATTCGCCCTTTAAAACGCCTTTTTTGGCGAGCGCAATCGCGGGGTAATGCAGCCCGTCTTCAATCATGTCCGAATACATGAGCTTAAACCGCGGCTTTTCTATCCTTATGCTGACCTTCGCGGGCTTTGAGGTATTGCCGAAGCTGTCCACCGCGACATATGAGAAGGAATCCTTTCCCGTTTTGTTCTTAAACGGCGTATACATGAATTTCGACGGGTTGTCAAGGCAAATCTCCACATTGCCGTGCTCAGGCTTGTCAAGGATATTATAGGTGAGCTCGTCGCCGTCCGGGTCGCTTGCCGAAAACGCGCCGCTGATCGCGATATTGCGGGCGGTTACGATTGTTATATCCTTTGCAGCGGGCGGAGCGTTGCTCTCGTTTAACACGTTTAACGCTACGGTGACGGTTTTGCCCGTAACACCGCTTCTGAAAACCGGCATAAACGAAAAGCTTGCCCTTTCCGACAGCCCCGAAAACGGGATAAAGCGCATATCGTCGATGCCTTCGACAGTCAGCGCTTCGCCCTGCTGAAGGTCACGTCCCTCGAATTTCAATACCCCGATGTCGGGGTCCGGCAAATCGCATATTATAATACCGTCCAAATCCGCGCCTTTGGTGGTCATTTCTTCAAAATCGCTCCTCGTAAAGCTCAGCTCCTCGCCGATTGTCGTTGTCTTTGCGAACATCGCGAGTATATCCGGCTGTGCCGGCTTTCCGAACAGCGCCGAGGCGTAAGGTATAAGCGCCGAGATAAATGAGAATATAAGAACGGTATCAATAATTCTCTTCGTCAGGCTTTTATTCATTTAAGGCATCCTCCCAAATTGAAAAATCAGGTATCCATATTATGCGGTGTATGAATAAAATTATTCTGACAAAAAGATACAGAATTTTTGTGAGAATATGGACGAAAATAAAGTTTCGTGTTATACTATTCGGGTGTAATTCCGACTGACGAAAGGACAGTGCTCTATGGCATATCAGAAAATATTAATCCTGGATTTCGGCGGGCAGTATAACCTGCTTATCGCGAGGCGCGTACGCGAGCAGGGAGTGTACTGCGAGATTCATCCGTATAACATATCTTCCGATGAGATAGCAAGCCTGAATCCGAGCGGCATTATACTTACGGGCGGGCCCGCGAGCGTTTTCGAGGAGGGCGCGCCGAAATGCGATAAATCGATATTCACGATGGGCATTCCGCTTCTGGGTATTTGCTACGGCATGCAGCTTATCGCGCAGGCGCTGGGCGGCGAGGTCAGCCCCGCCGAGCTTCGCGAGTACGGCAAAACCCGGCTTACCAACCTGTCAAACGGCGAGCTGCTTAAAGGTGTTCCGGAAAGCTCGAATTGCTGGATGAGCCATACAAACCAAGTTTCGAAGCTGCCCGAGGGCTTTAACGCGACCGCCGGGACGATGCACTGCAAGGCCGCGGCGTTCGAAAACCCCGACATGCGCCTTTTCGGCGTGCAGTTTCATCCCGAAGTGAACCATACGGAATTCGGTATCGATATTCTGAAGAATTTCATCTTTAATATCTGCGGCTGCAAGGGCGACTGGAAGATGGATTCCTACGCCAGGGATATGATTGCCGAGCTTAAGGAAAAGGTCGGGCGCGGGCGCGTGCTGTGCGCGCTGTCCGGCGGCGTGGATTCCTCGGTTGCCGCGATGCTCCTGCATAAAGCGATAGGTGATCAGCTATCCTGTATCTTCGTCGACCACGGTCTGCTTCGCAAAAACGAGGCGGACGAGGTTGAAGAGGTTTTCAAAAACCGCTTTAACGTAAATCTTACAAGGGTCAACGCGGGCGAGAGGTTTTTAAGTAAGCTCGCGGGTGTTCGCGAGCCGGAACGCAAGCGCAAGATTATCGGCGAGGAGTTCATCCGCGTGTTCGAGGAGGAAGCGAAGAAAATCGGCAGGGTGGATTACCTTGTACAGGGCACGATTTACCCGGACGTTGTGGAGTCGGGCATCGGGCAGTCCGCCGTGATAAAAAGCCACCACAATGTAGGCGGGCTTCCGGACCATGTGGATTTCAAGGAGATTATCGAGCCGTTAAGATATCTGTTCAAGGACGAGGTCAGAAAGCTCGGTATAGAGCTCGGCCTACCGGACAAAATCGTATGCAGGCAGCCGTTTCCGGGTCCCGGGCTCGCGGTGCGTATAATTTCCGATATCACGGAGGAAAAGGTGAGAATCCTTCAGGACGCGGACGCTATATTCCGTGAGGAAGTAGCCGCGGCGGGCCTTGAGCGCTCGATTAACCAGTATTTCGCCGTGCTTACGGACATGCGCTCGGTGGGTGTCATGGGGGACGAACGCACCTATGATTACACGCTTGCGCTGCGCGCCGTCGAAACCACGGACTTCATGACGGCAAACTGGTATCCCGTGCCTTTCGAGGTGCTTGAAAGAACGTCAAACCGGATTGTCAACGAGGTCAAGAAAATCAACAGAATCGTTTTCGACATCACAAGCAAACCCCCCGCCACAATCGAGTGGGAATA
>JAAYXM010000252.1 GCA_012515925.1 Clostridiales bacterium | reverse complement strand
GAATCAAACACAAAAATAAGAAACGCCCGTGAAAAGCTCATTATGACGCTCGGACGCGAGCCGTACCTTTCGGAGCTGTCCGCCGAAACGAATCTAAGCTCTGAGGAAATCGCGCAGGCCGAATACGCCACGGGTACCGCGGATTCGCTAAATCGTATAACGGGCGACGAGGGATATACGCTTGAAGAAATACTCGGCACACAGGGCATCGAGGAGAATGTCGTCGAGAGCGTAACGCTTTCCGACGCTATAAAAAAGCTTCCCGAACGCGAGCGAATGATAATCCTTTTGAGGTATTATAAATGTCTTACGCAGGATAAAACCGCGAAAATACTTAAAATTTCGCAGGTACAGGTCTCGCGGCTCGAAAGAAGCGCGATATCAAAGCTTCGGGAATTGATATAGTATAAATCCGGCAAGCTTAAAAGCTTATTGCCTCTGTTCCCTGCCGGTATTTTCAGATATAAGTTCAACCCACTCCAAAGCCTTGACTTTTATATGGGTTTGGCATATACTGTTTTCGATATTAATGGCGGGAGAGGTATGTTTTGGACCCATATGAAAAAAAAATAATTGACCTGATTGATGAAAACGCGGACAGAATAATAAGTTTTGCGCGAGACGTTGCCAAAAGCGGCGAAGCCTCTTTTTTTGAGTTTGAAACCGCGCGCAAGGTTAAAGAATTTTTGGAGAGCCTTGGCCTTCCCGTAAAATTCGGCATAGCGGTTACGGGTGTTAAGGCTGAAACCTCCGGCAAGCGCGGGCCTACTGTCGGAATTATCGGCGAGCTTGACGGAATAAGATGTCCCGCGCATCCGCAGGCGGTACCGGATACAGGTATTTCCCATGCCTGCGGGCATAACGCGCAAATGGCAATAATGCTCGGCGCCGCGATTGCCCTTTCAGATGAGTCTGTTTCGGACAGGCTTTTCGGGAATGTCGCGTTTCTCGCTATACCCGCCGAGGAGCATGTGGATTCCGAGGTTTGCGACAGCCTTCTCGAACAGGGGAAGCTCAGTATTCCGAGCGGAAAAGCCGAATGGGTATATCTCGGCGAGCTTGACGATGTCGATATAGCTATTACGACGCATGTTCACATGGTGCCTTCAAATTCCGATTTACTGCTCGGCAACAACGCCTCAACAGGAACAATCGGCAAGAAAATTACGATACACGGCAAGGCAGCCCATGCCGCCGCCGCGCCGCACCTCGCCGTTAACGCGTTAAACGCCGCTTCGCTCGGGCTCAGCGCGCTTGGCATGCTGCGCGAGACATTCAGGGAAAAGGATTTTGTACGCGTGCATCCGATTATTAAAAAGGGCGGCACCGCCGTCAATGTTGTGCCCGACGAGGTAATAATAGAAACAATGGTACGCGCGGGCAATATCGAGGCAATGCTTGAGACAGACAGAAAGGTTGATACCGCCTTTACCTGCTCCGCGGCCGCACTCGGCGCGTCATGCGAAATCAAGAATTATATCGGCAAGCTGCCGGTGATCGAAACTCCCCCCTGCCGCGCCCTTTCCGACGCCGCGCGTATTCTTTCGGACAAAGCCGATATTTCCGATATCGCCCCGAATGTGCAGAACGCCGCTTCCACCGACGTCGGGGACCTTACCCATATCATGCCGGTAATAAACTTCTCACACGGCGGCTTTGAGGGCGCGCTCCACAGCGCGGACTTTAAAATATGCGACGAATACAAGGCGTATATACTGCCCGCAAAGCTTGCGGCGCTGACCGTATATAACCTGCTTAAGGATAACGCGGAAAACGCCGATGAGCTTATAAAAAGCTTTAAACCGAAGCTTTCACGCGCGGATTATATAAAATACGCAATCGACCTTACAAAATAGCGATATAGCGAAAGGCTCCCTCACGGGAGCCTTTTTTAGTATGCCGGCGTGTTTATCCGTTTTTCAGTTTCTTTGCTAACAGGTTAACGCCCGTTAAATCCTTTTTGTCGATTAATTCTTTAAACTCAAGTATCCGCTTAAACTCCTCCGAGCTTTTATCGAGCTTTGAAATATCGGTCATAACTCTATCGGCGGAGAAATCCGGAAGCTCGTTTTTCGCGAAACCCAAAGCCGCGGCGACCGCCGCGTATAAATACGCCGGGTTATCGTCAACCTCGCGGCAAAGCTTTATCGCCCCGATTAACCTGTCCTCAGGCGAGAGCTTTCGCGGTATGTCCCGCCCCACCCGAAACGCCGTGTCTCCGAGCTTTCTGTTTCCGAACCTGTAGACTAAATCCTCAACATGCGAGATAAGCTTTTGCAAATCCGCGTCATATGCTTTCG
>JAAYXM010000251.1 GCA_012515925.1 Clostridiales bacterium | reverse complement strand
GGGCATCCGAACATTAAGCTTATTGAGGGTAAAAAGCCTGATTTTTATACCCCGGATGCAAAAAACGGGCTTACCGGGTTCGGGATTGATTTTGTCCGCGAGATGGAACGGCTGGGCATGATTGTTGATGTATCGCATTTATCGGACGCCGGGTTTTATGATGTTTTCGGGCATACGGAAAAACCGTTTGTCGCAAGCCATTCCAATGCGCGGGAAATATGCGGAAACGTAAGAAATCTGACGGACGATATGATTAAAAAAATCGCGCGGCGTGGCGGGGTAATCGGTATAAACTTTTTCCCCGGTTTTCTTACCGGCGGCGAATACGCGGACGATTCCGGCGCGCTGCTTGACGCGGTGGTACGTCATATCAGGCATATTGCGAATGTCGGAGGCTACGAATGCGTCGGCCTGGGCTCGGATTTTGACGGGATGCCGGGAAATTCGGCGATGCCGGACGCGTCGCACATGCCGAAGCTTTTTGACGTGCTTCAAAAATCCGGGTTTACGCAGGGGCAGATTGAGGCGATTTATTATAAAAACGTACTTCGCGTATTGAAGGAGGTGCTGAAGGATAATTAATACTTTTTTGACAGAAATAAAACTTTTATATATATTAAATTGTTTTAATAAATAGAAGCGCAATTAAATTGAAAGGGTGGTAAGTATGAAAAAACGGATTTCCGCGATTCTTGCCGTGTTGTTTTTGATTACGTTTGCCGTACAGGGTATTAACGTTAATCGCACATATGCGGCGGGCAAGGCAATAAGCATCTATATCGACGGCGTAAAAACCGATTTGGACAGCGAACCCATAATTGTAAACAGCAGCGCGTTTGTGCCGCTGCGCGGCTTGTTTGAAAAGCTCGGCGCCGACATCCACTGGGATAATGATAACAGGCAGGCGATTATCAAATCGGGCGAAATTGAAGTAATGCTCGGGGCCGACAATGACATAGCGCTCAGAAACGGCAGGGCGGTTGAGCTTTCCGCGCCGTCAAGGATTATAAACTCAAGAATGATGGTGCCTGTCCGGTTTGTAGCGGAGGCGCTGGGGCATAAGGTGGACTGGGACGGTAAAAACCGCCGGATAGACATATCACGGAACAAGGGCGAAACGCGGGATACGGGTCTGCCCGTTATAGGCTCGCGGAAAATATTTGAAAACCTTCTGAAATACAATAATCTGCTTAATGAGTTTTCAACGGGCAAGATAATTGAAGAAAGAATAGTTGATATTGCTCCGCCGGTGCAAGCGGCGCTCGACGACGTAAAATCGGCACCGCAGCCCGAAGCCGCGCCGGCACCTATGGACGGCGGTGCCGGAAACGGCGGGTCCGGTCATTCATCGACAAATGTTCAGGTCGAGGGAGTTGACGAGGGGGATATTGTCAAGACCGACGGCAAGTATATATACACGCTGATTCAGAACAAGCTGCATATAATCGACGCGAATCCGAACAAGCCGGAGATTGTCGGGGTGATTGAAACCGATTATTCGCGCGGCAGTATCTATGAGATATATGTTGAATCAGACAAGCTCGTTATTTTAGGAAGCGGCAATGTGAACTACGCGTACCCCGACGGGATTATTCAGGCGAAGGGCAGAAGCTTCTACGCGCCGGATTATTATAATACGAGCTCGACGTTTCTGCTTGTTTACGATGTTTCTGATATCAGAAATCCTAAGCTTATAAAGGACATGGACATAGAGGGTTATTACAATACATCGAGACTTATCCGGGACAAGCTGTATTTTACGACAAGCAAGACGTTCTACTTTGCGAGGATAATGCCCGTTGTGGGCGCCGAAACAGGTTTGTATAATGCCGGCGAATACGATGCCGACGAATACAGCAGAAAGCCGAAATACGCGGATAATCTGACCGGGAAAATAACCGTAATCGACTATAAGGATATAAAGTATTTCCCGGATTATATAACACCGAATTTCATGCTTACGGTCGGCGTTGACCTTTCAACCGGAGAGCATCAAGTAAGCGCGTATTTAGGCGAAGTGCAGACGGTTTACGCGTCAGCGGAGAATATGTATGTCGCGCTGACAAGTTACAGGCACGAAAAGATAAGCTCGCTCATATACTCAAAGCGTTTGATAGCCTCGACGTCCGTATATAAATTCGCGCTTAACGCGGGAAAAATTGAATATCTGGCAAAAGGCAGTGTTCCGGGTATTATTCTAAACCAGTTTTCGCTTGACGAGTATAACGGGAATTTAAGAATAGCGACAACAGAAGGGGATACGTGGGACAGCTCGTCTGTAAATAATATTTATGTTTTAAACCCGAAGCTTGAAAAAATCGGAAGCCTCACGGATATGGCAAAGGGCGAGAAGATTTACAGCACAAGGTTTGCCGGTGACAGGATTTACATGGTTACGTTCAAGCAGATTGACCCGTTTTTCGTCATAGACGCGTCTGTGCCGGAAAACCCGAAGGTTTTAGGTTATCTCAAAATTCCGGGCTTTTCCACCTACATGCATATTCTTGATAAAAACCACATACTTGGATTCGGCAGGGATACGGTGGAAAACCAATACGGAAATGTCACGACGGGCGGGTTTAAGATATCCCTGTTTGATGTGACAAACCCCGCGAATCCGATTGAGAAGGACAAAGAGGTAATAGGCGACTCCGGAACGTATTCCCAGCTGCAATACAACCATAAAGCGCTGATGATTGATTTAAACAAAGGGCTTATGGCTTTCCCGATAGATATTCCGGTGTATGAAAAGGATAAGAATTCGAAATCCTTTTTCGGCGCGTATGTGTATAACATAACAAACACCTCATTTGATTTGCGCGGAAAGATTACACATTTAACCGAAAGCCCGGCATTCGGCTATGATTTTAACCGCTATAATGATACAATACACAGGGTAATTTATATCGGGGATTACCTGTACTCATTGTCAAACGGCAGCATGATGGTGACGAGAATTAAGGATATGAAACCCGTCGCGAAGCTTGAATTCAAGCAGTAAAAAAACATGCCGCCTCTGTTTACGCAGAGGCGGCTGTTTTACGGGGCTCCTTTGTCTTATGACAAAGGAGCCCACGCCGTTTTTACGCTAAAACTATTCCGTTT
>JAAYXM010000250.1 GCA_012515925.1 Clostridiales bacterium | reverse complement strand
GCAGTATTTTGTCGGGACATCCTCCCTGTGGAAATATCCTCGTGTTACCTGCGAGCCGCGCGGGTCGTTCAGGCACTCCTTTGTCGGAAGAAGCCCGCTGCATGAGCAAACGTCCACATATACAAAATCGTCCGGCTGCTTAAACTTTTTAATCTCAAGGTTTTCATGGATTATATCCATTACCTTTTTCCATGTGGTGAGCGCGGGGGAGAGGGACTTTGAGATGTATTGCGGTTTGTCGTAACCGAACCAGACCGCGCCGGCATAATAGGGGGTATATCCGACAAACCATCTGTCCTGGTCGTTATCCGTCGTTCCGGTTTTGCCGGCGGCGGGCATGCCGCGTTTAAGCTTTGCGTAAGTGCCCGTTCCGCCCGAAATAACCTTTTGCAGCATATAGTTCATGTACGCTGAGGTTTTCACGCTCATCGCGTCTATTATCCCGGGCTCCTTTTCAAGAAGGACTCTGTCCTGGCTGTCAAGCACTTTCGTATACGTATGTGGCTCGATATATATGCCGTCATTCGGGAACACGCAGTACGCGGCGGTCATTTCAAGGACCGAAACGCCCTTGGTCAAAGCCCCCAATGACAGCGGGGCGGGGTTTATGTCGCGCTTTGCGTCAAGGCTCGTAAAGCCTAAGTTCGCGGTTAAAAAGTTATAAGAACGGCGCGGCGTAAGCTTTTCGAGCGTACGCATCGACGCGGTATTCAGTGAATCCATAAGGCCCTTTAATATGCTGATTCTGCCGGAATAGACCCGGGTTTCGTTTTTGGGATACGGTGAACCGCGGTAAACCCGTATGGGAGCGTCGTCAACCGGGCTTTGGGGGTTTATAAGGCCGTACTCTATAGCCGGCGCGTAGACGGCGAGGGGTTTAATCGATGAACCGGGCGGACGGTATGTCTGCGTCGCGCGGTTTAAAATTCTGTTCGAGTTTTTCTCTCCGCGGCCTCCGACAAGACCCAGAACCCTGCCCGTATACGGGTCCATAACAACCATAGCGCATTCGGGCTGTACACTGCTCTTGTATTTCGGGAAATTCGCGTCGTTTTTGAAAACCTCGTCCATCGCGTTCTGAATATCGGGGTCTATCGCGGAATAGATTTTTAGCCCGCCGGAGAAAATCATGCGCTCGGCGACCTGGTAGGAATAGCCGCGTTCCTTTATCAAATCGCGGATTACGTCTTCGATTACCTGGTCCACATAGTATGATTGCTTGCTCAGGATATCCTCGGTACGCTTTTCGTGATTGAACGTCAATTCCAGGGCAAGCGCGTCCTCATACTCTTCCTTTGTTATTTTTCTAAGCTTGAGCATTTTTTTGAGAATTGCCTGCTGACGCTTTTTATTGTTATCCGGGTTTATGAACGGGTCGTAATATGTAGGCAGGTTGGTTATGCCTATAAGCGACGCGCACTCGGCGAGCGAAAGGTCCTTAACGTCCTTTCCGAAATACGTCTCGGAGGCGGTCTGCACGCCGTAGCAGCCCTGTCCCAGATATATCGTGTTTAGGTAAAACTCCATTATAGTATCCTTGGAGTAATGCCGCTCGAGGTAAAGCGCGCGCATAATCTCCTGGATTTTCCTGTTTACCGTGTCCTGCTTATCCCCGGTTAAATTCTTGATCAGCTTCTGTGTAATCGTGGAGCCGCCGAAATCGCTCCGCATTTTGAAGAACAGGTTGAGCGCCGCTCCCGCCGTCCGCTTCCAGTCGACGCCGTGGTGCTTTTCGAAGCGTTCGTCCTCAATGGCTATCGCGGCGTTAATCAGGTTTTCCGGGATATCCGACAAATCCACCCATGTCCTGTTCTGAACGTTATACAAGCGCTCAAGCTCATGCTCGCCCCCGTTTTCATCAACATAATAAACGATGGAGGAATAGTTAAGCTTTAACGCCTCAACCTCAATATCAATTTTCGGGTCGATGTATTTGTTTACGTAAATCGCGAATACGATTCCGCAGATTATCGCGCTGGCAGCACATATTATAAGAAGCGTAAGGAGTATTTTACCGATGAATATCGACCATAGCTTCATCTTTTTCATGGTTCTTTTGGATGGCTTCCTGATTCGCAAGACGGCACCCCCAGATAGTAGTTAGGAAATAGTAGTTAGTTTATAAAAACTACTTGGCTATTATAGCATATTTTTTCAGAAAATAACACAGAAATATTGTGCGCGACACGGTGGGGACAGTTCTTCAGTGTCGTTTTCGGTTTTTCTGATATATACATTTGCAACGATACGGAAAAACCGTCCACCGGTGTCGTTGTG
>JAAYXM010000249.1 GCA_012515925.1 Clostridiales bacterium | reverse complement strand
GTGATTGACTATACGGGCCTTGTGCAGAATAAGTTTATAAGCGTTATGCAGCCGGCTCTCGATATCGGGCGCATATCCGCCCAAATCTGTATCGACGAGTCTGATAAGGACACCGTGAAGAACTTTAGCAGGATTGTTATGAAGCACAAGCTGGAGCTTTGATATGGAATATGCCATGGAAAAAAACTACGATTTCAGAAAACGTATGCTTATTGTGCATAAGCCCGGGATTCGGGAAGAAAGCGCGGTAAAATCCTTTAACGGGATAATTGTCGATGCGAGCTGGGAGATAGTTTACGTAAAGTCGGACGACCCTGTTTTGGTAAACGCCGCATACGATTTCAAAGAATTTCTTGAGGTGTCTCACGGCGTATCCGTAAATGCCCGCGAGTGTTCGGATATTTCCGATGTGTTGAATAACCCCGATAAAAGGATTATCGCAGTCGATTTTCCCGTATCGCCGGAGTCAGCACCCGGGTTTACGGAGCCGTTGGCGTACAGGTTAATTGCCGGGCGCGGGATAATAGTATGCGCAAACAGCGCGAGAGGCGCGGCGCAGGGGCTGTATTACACCGAGGATTTGATGAATTTTAACCTCGGGCCGATGCTTTCGCCCTGCGATATTTCGAGAAAACCGTTGTTTTCGCCGCGTATGGTGCATTCGGGATACGCGCTGGACGTCTACCCCGACGAGCACCTTCGCGCCATAGCCCATGCCGGCATGGACGCAATCCTTGTATTTGTCAAGGGCGTAAACCAAACCGCGCACGGGCATGTGGATTTTAATGATTTGATACGCCGCGCCGCGGCGTACGGGATCGACGTCTATGCCTACAGCTATCTTAAATGCTGGAAGCACCCGGGCGACGCGGACGCGCGCGAGGTTTTCTCCGAAACATTCGGCAAAATATTTAAGGAAGCGGGGTTTCGGGGTATCGTTCTGGTTGGCGAATCGGTTGAGTTTCCGAGCAAGGACCCGCGTACGACAGGAAAGCCGCATAGATGCAATGCGGTAGATAACCCTGAAGGCAAGCCGAGTCCGGGCTGGTATCCATGCTGCGACTATCCGGATTGGGTTTGTCTTGTCAGGGATGTAGTCAGGGAACATAAGCCCGACGCGGATATCGTGTTCTGGACGTATAATTGGGGCTATGTAGAAGAGGAAGCGAGAATAGAGCTCATAAAAAGGCTTCCTGAGGATATCAGCCTTCTTGTCACGTACGAGATGTTCGAAGAGTTTAAGATAAACGATAAAATCACGGAGCAATGCACCGACTATACGCTCTCCTTCGAGGGGCCGGGCAAGTATTTCTTAAGCGAGGCGAGGGAGGCAAAAAAGAGGGGCATAAGGCTTTACACAATGTGCAATACCGGCGGTCTAACATGGGATATCGGCGTCATACCCTATGAGCCGGCGCCGTTTCAATGGAAACGCAGACATGACGGGCTTCGCCGCGCCCATTACGAATACGGGCTCGTCGGTCTTATGGAGTCGCACCATTACGGGTTCTGGCCGTCTTTTGTGTCCGAGCTCGCGAAAAACGCTTTTTGGGAGCCCTCGCTTAGCTTTAACGACGCCGCGCGCAGTATCGCGGGGCGGGATTTCGGCGCGGAAAACGCCGATAAGGTTTTAGATGCCTTAGAATATTACAGCGAGGGGATAAGGCATTATATCCCGACAAACGAGGACCAGTACGGGCCGTTTCGCATAGGGCCCGCCTATCC
>JAAYXM010000248.1 GCA_012515925.1 Clostridiales bacterium | reverse complement strand
TTGCCCAAATCATGCAGATATCCCGCGATTTTCATCATCTTGCATTCATACCGGGAAAAGCCCACAAGTCCGGCGATGCACTCGGCGGTTTTCGCGACGCCCGCCGAATGTCGGGCGGTGAAGCTGCTCCTGAAATCGATAAGCTGCGAAAACAGTGTTGAAAGGTTTAAAACCTCGTCGATATTCAAATCGAGCATGTCGAATAATCCCGGGTCATTAATATTGTCCACGGGGGAGCGGGAAATCAGATCCAGCCAGACATACTCAAGCCCGCACAACTCACCGAATGCGTCCACGATATTGGGCTCAAACTGTGTACCCGAACGGCTGCGGATTTTTTCGTAAATGTAGGGAATCTGGCTTAATATGTTACGGTTCGGGCTGATGGACGCGCAAACCCTGTCCGCGAGATGTATCACATGTGACATGTAGGGGACATTCTCGCCTCTGTAATCGGTGTTCTTGCCGTTTTCCCAATTCATATGATGATACTTGATTATTTGAATCGAGTTTTTAAGCGGCGCGAAGCCGGAAAGAAGCTTAGCCCCTCGAAACGCGTGAGTATGCGTATATAACGGGTCGGTTTCGATGAGCTCGATTCGTTCCTCAATCGACAGGGCGCCGATATCGTGCACAAGCGCGGCGAGCGTGATGTCCTTGATATGCTCGTGCGCAAACCCTATTTTCTCGGCCAGACGGTAGGACAGGTACGCCACCTGCTGGTGATGGTTTGTAAGCACAGGGGATATCAGATCCTGTGTTTTTGAGATGCACAATAAAAAATCCTTAAGATTTGTTTTTATCTTATCCATATCAAGCATCCGTTTCTCCGGCGATATAATAATCAGCTGCGCACGATGCCGTATTTCTGTTAACCGCCGCATTATACTCATATTTGGATATATTAACACCGAGGAAATATCCTATCATGGCCATGCCGCATAATATTTTATCACATGTAATATTGTTTTGACAACTTAAAATTAACATAAAAGCAATATTTGAAAGTAATATTATAATACTTCGTAATTGCAGGTTTAATTTCGGCCTTGTGTTTCTATCACCGCAGTGGGGATGGAAACATGGACTTAAGCGAAAACAGGGGCTCCCGCACTTGAGCGGAAACCCCTGTTTTCAGGTTAATCTTATGATTTTGTTATCCTGTTATAGGCCTTTTCGTGGATTGACAGAAGCTCCTCGACACCCAAATCCTTTAAGTATTTTTGAAAACTATCCCATTCGGTGAGCGGCACCATGCCGAGAATGAACTTCGAGAGCATTTCATCCGTATAAGCTTCGATTGCGGGGCGAAGCTCCTCGCGGCGGTCCAGTTCCTCGTCGGTAAACGCGATCCAGAATTTCGGGTTGGCCCTATCCTCCATGTATTCGAGAGATTTGTCAAGGGCAACGACTTGTTCCTCGGAGATAAGCGCGTTTACAACCTCGGGGTCAACTCTCTGGTACAAGCCGTATGTGAGCGCGCCGTACTTGTCGCGCGGGGTCTCGTTCTCACCGACTATAAACTGCTTTTTGCCGTCGATAACCTCGTAGGTTTCCCCCTCTTTACCCCAGCTGAGAAGCATTGTCGCCTCGTCCGTATACATCCAGTCGAGAAGCTTAAACGCGTTTTCAATTCGTTTAGCGTCACCCGTGTTGCATACGACATATCCGGTTGAATCCGGATTAACCCTGGCTATCCTGTTCTGACCGGTTTCGGTATCCGCGCGCGGCGGCATCATGGGCGCCCACGTGTAATCCGGGTTGCGGGAGCGTACGGTTTTATTGAAAAAGTCTATGCGTGTCACATACGTCGGCATTATAAAACCGCGGTCGGTAGAAACAAGCTCCTCCCAGCTCTTTGTGTTCATCGTCAGAAAGTCCGGAGCCACAAGATTCTTTTCGCGAAGCTTGATTAAGTATTCAACAATATCAAGCATCGTCTGCTCTGTCGCGCCGAAGCTCCACTTTTTCGCGTTATAGTCGTAGTAGACATAATGCTGGAAATACGGCTTCCATTGCGGCCCAATCGTCGCGATGATGTTATAGTTATACAGGCTGACGGGGTAGCTTTCCGGATAAAGCTCCTTAAGCTTCAACGCGGTATTATACAGCTCGTCAAGCGTTTCCGGAACCCGGATATCGTTTTTCTCAAAAACATCCTTGCGGTACATCCATGTCTGGTTGCTTCCCATGCGTTCCGCGTCAAAAAGCTGCGGGTAGTACATCTTTCCGTCGCCCGAACGCCTGAGGCCCATCAGGTAACTAAGCTCGTCATCGGGTACGTTCTCCCAGAGCTTTTTATAATTCGGCATTTTATCGGGATTATCGTCAACCGCCACAAAAGCGCCGCTTAACGCGTATGTGTCCACAATGGTTTTGCTTGTGACATGGAGCAGGTCGGGAAGCGCATCCGGGGACGCCATCATCAGGGAAATCTTTGTCGCGAGCTCCGTGTTCGGAATGGATTTAACATTGATTCTTCCGCCCACGGCCTCCTTGAAATACTGCCAGAACTTCCAGCTTTCGCTGTAAGGCCAGCTTGCGTGACTTCCGATAACAATGTTTATTTCGGTATTCTCGTCAAAAAGCCGTCCTCCGCTAACGTTTTGATTTTCGACATCATTAGCCTGCGGCTTGCATGACGAGATAAGAGAGACCGAAACACATAACGCGATAACAAGCGCCAAAAGTTTTAACTTCCTATTCATGGTAATCTCCTTTCAAAAATAACTGCGTTATTGCAGACTATTCACTATCCGCCAGAGCAACACCGCGATTTCGGCGCGCGTTGAGTTTTTCTTCGGCATTATCATGTTGTCCGAGCCGACTATGAAACCCTTGTCGATTAAGTATGCCGCGGCTTTTCGCGCATAATCGGAGATACTGCCCGCGTCTTTGAACTTATTCAGCGTTTCCTCGTTCGGCTCTCCGGTTATATAGCCTTTCAACTCGAGCGCCCGGTAAATTATCACCATCATGTCCTCGCGGGTAATGTTCCCCGTAGGATTAAACATATTCCCGCTCATGCCGGTAATAATGCCGTTTTTCCTCGCTGTCGAGAGCTCACGGGCGTAATACGCGCCCTCGGGTACGTCCGCGAAATTAACCTCCGCCGTGCCGTCGAGACTGAACGCGCGCACAAGCAGTATCGTAAAGTCCGCGCGGGTTATTCCGGCGCCGGGCGAATAGGTGTTTTTGCCCGTGCCCTTGATGATACCCGAGCTCGCGAGTCCGTTGACAGCGTCGCGCGCCCAGTCGTAACCCGATAAATCGTTAAATCCGGTGATATCCGAATCGTCCGTATTTTTGTTATCAGTATCGCCGCCGGACCCCGCGGTCCCGCCGCCGGTTTGTCCGCTCCCGCCGCCGGCACCCGCGCCGCTTCCGGCACCTTGGTCACCGCCGTTTTTCGGGGGATCCGGCGAAACAGGGGTATTGGCGCTTGTTGAGCCGAAAACCTCGATAGTTCCCGTAATCGTGGTTTCGTTGATGCCGTCGGAGACTTTAAAGCGAACATTATTCAGCCCGAGCTGGTTTTGTTCGGGCACCCAGCTGAAGGTGCGGGTTTCGGGAATAAAGCTCGCGTTTCTGGGGAGGCTGACCGCGCTGTAGGTGAGCGGCAAACCTCTGGGGCTTTCCGCGTTAATTGCGAACCTGATGCTGCTTTTTGCGTCAACCTTGTATTTCGGCAGGGGTTCAAATACCGGAGATTCGTCATAAACATGACTGAGCGGTATCCTGAAGCTTTGCCCCTCTTTAATGTTATAAACATAGCCCATTGAGAAATCGTCGGAATCGAAATATGAGCGAATCAGCGTGGTGTTCCCCAAATCAAGCTTTATCAGATTATTGACTTTGG
>JAAYXM010000247.1 GCA_012515925.1 Clostridiales bacterium | reverse complement strand
TATATCGAGGGCGCGGGCATGGAGGTGCTCAGCGGCGGGCGCTACGACAGGCTTGCCGGGTCATTCGGAAAGGCTTTGCCCGCAATCGGATTCGCGATAGATATAAACTCGATCGCGGCGCTTGACGAAATGCCGCCGGCCGGGGAAAAGCCCGTGCTGCATGTGCCGTCCGGCCTTATACGCGAAGCGTTCGATTACATGGATAAAAACGGCCCCTGCGATATTTCGCCGTACGACTCGCTTGAAAAATCGCGGGAATACGCGAAGCGCCGCGGGTCGGAATTAAAGGTTATCGGTGATTCAAAAGAGGAGGAATAGCTATGCTGCGGCTGGCTTTGACAAAAGGCAGGCTTGAAAAGAAAATGCTTGAGATATTAAGCGACATAGGGCTTGATGTCAGCGAGCTCTATTCCGGGAGCAGAAAGCTTATTTATACAATCCAGGGAGAAAATCTCGAGCTGATGCTCGCGAAGGCCGCCGATGTTGTAACATATGTGGAGCTCGGCGCGTGCGACATGGGCGTGGTAGGCAAGGACACGATAATGGAGCACGGCTCTTCCTTTTACGAGATGACGGATTTAGGGTTCGGCAAATGCCGGTTCGCGCTCGCGGTCAAACAGGGAGAGGATTTCTACGGTACATATAAAACCCGCAGAATCGCGACAAAATACCCGAACGTCGCGAAGAAGTATTTCGCGAAAAAGGGTATCGACGTTGATATAATAAAAATCGAAGGCTCGGTTGAGCTCGCGCCCATAATCGGAATAGCCGACGGCATTGTGGACATCGTCGAAACGGGCAATACGCTGCGCGAAAACGGACTTACGCCGATTGAGAGCATCTGCGATATAAGCGCGAGACTTATAGTTAATATCGCCGCGATGAAGCTTAAAAAGAAGGAAATATCAGATTTTCTGGCAAGAGTTGAGGCGGCGACGGCAGGGGATAAAAAATGTTAAGAATCATAGTTTCGGGAAACGGCGAGGAATACGCATACCTTCGCGAAATGAAAAGGCGCGCGGAAAAAATCGGCGTTGAGATAAGCGCGCGTGTCGGGGATATAATTAAGGACGTTTATGAAAACGGCATTGCGGCGGTTAACCGTTATTCGGAGATGCTTGACGGAGGCCCCGCGTCTGAGGTGCCGGGGGAAGAGATAAAAAAAGCCTACGATTCATGCCCCGCGGATTTAAGACGCGCGCTTGAGAGCGCCGCGGAGAATATCCGCGCGTATCAGCGGAAAACCTTAAACAAGTCGTGGGAATGGAGCCCCGCAAGCGGAGTCATGCTCGGACAGCGGGTAACGCCGCTTGAACGCGTGGGCGTTTACGTGCCGGGCGGCACAGCGGCATACCCGTCCTCGGTTTTGATGAACGTAATCCCGGCGAAGGTTGCCGGCGTCGGCGAAATTATTATGGTTACGCCGCCTAAAAAGGATTTTAACATAGCGGTTTTGGCGGCCGCGAAAATCGCGGGGGTCGACCGGGTAATCGCTGCGGGCGGCGCCCAGGCCATAGCGGCATTGGCTTACGGCGCGGGATTTATCCCGGCCGTGGATAAGATTGTGGGGCCCGGAAACGCGTATGTGGCCGCGGCGAAAAGACTTGTGTTCGGCAAGGTTGATATCGACATGGTCGCGGGACCCTCCGAAATACTTGTCGTGGCGGACAAATCGGCGAACCCGCGCTTTGTCGCGGCGGACCTGCTCAGTCAGGCGGAGCATGACGAGCTTTCCGGGGCGATACTCGTCACAACGGACATTGACCTTGCGAAGGCCGTGGCGCGGCAGGTCGAAGAGCAGGCTGAGCGCCTGCCGAGACGGGAAATAGTCGAAAAATCCGTTAAAAACTTCGGCGCGGCGCTTGTTGTTAAATCAATACGGGAAGCGTTCGAGCTTGCGAATTTCATTGCGCCCGAGCATCTTGAAATCCTTACGGAGGACCCGGAAGAGCATCTCGGCCTCGTCAAAAAC
>JAAYXM010000246.1 GCA_012515925.1 Clostridiales bacterium | reverse complement strand
GTATTTTTGACGCGGCGGAGCTGCTGAAGGACAAGCACGACTATGCTTTTTTCTTTCTGGTGGGCGCACTGAACAATATCCTGTCAACCCCGGTCTATTTTCAGGATGATATTGAAGCGCGGAGACTGGAGCAACTGCAAAGCTGTTTTGCCATTCTGGAGGATGTGCCGACGCTGCAGGAGATATTTCAGTATGCCCTGCGCTTCTGCCTTGACAAGGACAATCTGTCCGACCGCTCGGCATCCGAAAGGTTGATCGGCTTCTATTTTCAGTTTCCGGACTTGAGCAAGTTTACCGTGCAGACGGGCTTCGCGGTGGCTCCGGTGAAAAAGGGCGCTTTGGATTACGAGAAGGTTGCGGAAATACACAGAGAAAACATTACGGACACCAGACAAACGCTGGAGGCCATCCACGAGGATCGTTCCAAGGGCAGCCTGCTGCCATATTATCTCATTCAGTCGCTGGATGAAATGCTGTTCCTTGAGTTTATGGAAATGCTCAAGCGCGGCATCCAGGTGAAGCGGTGCAAGCTGTGCGGCCGGTATTTCGTACTGATTGACAAGCGCAAACGGGAGTATTGCGGAAGAGAATATTCAGAGGGAAAGACCTGTCAGGATGTCGGCCCTATGCTCCATTACGAACAGCGTCTCGAGACGGATACTTATCTGCAGAAATTCGAGACAGAGTACAATAAGATCTACTCCCGCTTTTACCGCGCCGACGGAAAGCTTGCTTCCGAGCGGTCCGGCAAGGATATGACGCGGGAGGAATTCCGGGCGTGGTCAAAGGCTGCGTCCAAAGCAAAAGCCGATTACCAAAAAAATTGATAACCGGCGAAGAAATGTTGAGTATAGTACGGGCGGGGACTTATTCTCAATATTAACTTGACTTTTTCTCCAATCAGAGCTGTATTAGAATTGCGGAAGTTTCCCCAGACGAAAAAACGTCATAGCAGGCTGGTGTGGTTCCGATTAATCCGCTATTTTCAATTTTAGATTGACTCTTGTATATTACTTTTATTTGCATATTGCAAATAAAAGCAATATACTGATTGTAGAATTATGGAATAAATGAGGTGAGCGTTATGCTTTACTTTACCGTGAAGGAGGCCGCGGAGAAATGGGGGCTGGGCACCCGGATTGTAACCCTGTATTGCACGGAAAACAGAATAGAGGGGGCTGTCAAAAGGGGCAATCTGTGGCTGATACCGGAGTATGCCGGGCGGCCTGCCGATAAACGGCGCCGTGAGCAGCCTGCTCCCCGGCCCTCGCTTTCGGAGGATTTTGCCCATCTTCTGGCGGCCACCACCGTTCCCATGCCCATACATAACCCCGACGCTATTTTGGACGCGGTGCGCGAGGAAAAGCCGCGGCGTCAATACGAGGCGGAGCTTTCTTATCTGCGGGGCGATTTTGCGCGCGTCATGCGCTGCTACGAAAAAACCCAAGGGGACGAGGCGGCAAGATTGCGCGCCTCCCTGGCGGCGGTCGCGGCGGCTATCAGCCTGGGCGACTATCCCGCGTATCAACAGATCGAGGCATATCTTAAAAGATATGCGGATATGGGCCCCGGCAATGTCGGTTCCGCTATCGCAGTGCTTGCGTTGGCCAGTGTCGCCGTCAGCGTGGCCGCCCCGAATATGGTTCCCAAGTGGCTTTCAGAGGGGGATTTCAGCGCCTTCCCGGTGCAGGCGAAGCCGACGTATATGCTCTATTTGCGCGCAAAATATTTTATGTGTATCGGAAAACATGAAATCGCGCTGGCATTGGCGCAAACCGCGCTGACCTTCAGCGCGTCGGAGCGGGAAATCACGTTTCCGGAAATTTATCTGCGGGTCGTATGCGCCCTCGCCTGTCATTTTCTAGGGCGCGAGAATGAGGCCCGGCGCCGGCTGCTGGAAGCCATGCGCCTCGCCCTGCCCCACGGCTTTATTACGCCATTTGCGGAACATGTCGGCGATTTCGGCGGCCTTACGGAGAAGTGCCTGGAGCAAGAATTTCCTCACTGCTTCAATGTCGTCATCGAACAGTGGAAGAGCACGGTTAAAAACTGGGTCACCTTTCACAACCATTTCACCAAGGACAATATCACCTTGATTCTTTCCCTGCGGGAATGCCACCTGGCACAGATGGTGGCCCGCCGCGTTCCTTACGCCAAAATCGCCGCTCAGTATGGTATTTCCGTCGGCAGACTCAAGAATATCATGATGGAAATTCATGAAAAGCTGCACATCTCCAGCCGGAACGAACTTGCGCAATATGTTTTAATGACGACTAAAGGAGACGGGTCATGAACAGGGAACTTGCCGTTTATCTGCGCATTCAGGCGTCGGTCACCGCCGCCTTCAGTTTTTTTATTGGCGGCATGGCCGCCGCCCTTATTTACCATAAGGCGGAT
>JAAYXM010000245.1 GCA_012515925.1 Clostridiales bacterium | reverse complement strand
CCCGGCAAGAAGCCTTGTATCACCGACGGTTTTACCGAACAGTCCTATCTGGTCAAGTGATGACGCGAACGCGACAAGCCCGTACCTTGATACCGCGCCGTAGCTCGGCTTAAGTCCGACAACACCGCAGTACGACGCGGGCACGCGCACAGAACCGCCAGTATCGCTTCCAAGAGCGAGCGGCGCCATTCCAAGGCTTACCGCGGCCGCCGAGCCGCCGGATGACACGCCGGAAGACCGGGTTATATCATGCGGGTTTTTTGTTCTTCCGAATACGCTTTTTTCGCATGTGGAGCCCATCGCGAATTCGTCAAGGTTGGTTTTGCCGATTAATACCATGCCGTTGTCATACAATCTTTTTACCGCTGTTGCGTCGTATTCCGGAATATAGCTTTTCAGCATATCGGACCCGCAGCTTGTCCTTATGCCTTTCGTGCAGATATTGTCCTTAACCGCGACGGGTATACCCGCAAGATACGGCAACTCCCCGTCAGTTAATCGCTTTTTATCAATTTCGGCCGCCATGGCAAGGGCTTTTGTTTCCGATACTTCGCAAAACGCGTTATAGATTCCCTGCTTTTCGCGTATAACGTCAAGGCAGGCGGAAGTCAGCTCATATGAGGATATCTCGCGCCCGGAAAGCAGCCGCGCGAGCGCGGAAACACTGTAAGTGCACAGAGACAACGGCTACACTCCTTTTTTACCTGAAACGACGACAAAATTATCCTCTGTAAACGGTGCGTTTTGAAGGCTGAAGCTTTTATCCGGGTCCGACAGAACATCCTCCCGCAAACCGCTTAAGTAAACAGAAGCCGCGAAATTCTGCGTTTCGGAATCCGCGGGTAGGCCTGACAGCTTATCCGCGATTTCAATAAATTCATCCAACCTGCTTTTAAGCCGGTATATATCATCCTCATCTAATTTAGAAGCGTCAGCAAGTTTTTTTATATCCATGCGCTATTCACCTATAAGCTTTTCAAATTCCTGCTCGGTTATAATAGCGACGCCGAGCTCCTTTGCCTTTGTGAGCTTTGAGCCGGCGTCGGAGCCAGCGAGCACATAATCCGTCTTCTTTGACACGGAGGACGATACGTTGCCACCGAGTCTTTCTATTATCCCGGAAGCATCCTTGCGCGAATATCCGGAAAGTGTTCCGGTCAAAACAAAGGTTTTTCCGCCGAAGACATCGCGCTCCATCTCAAAACCCGAGCTCATATTGACGCCCGCGTTTTTAAGCTTCCCGATAATCCTATTCGAGGAATCAAGCTTAAACCAGCTGATAAGGCTTTCCGCCGTGGCTTCGCCGATATCCCGAACCGAGATAAGGCTTTCAAAGTCCGCTTCTTTTATGGCGTCAAGGGTTTTAAACCTCGCGGCAATCTGTGACGCCGCCTTTTGCCCTACGTGCCTTATGCCGAAAGCGAATAAAAGCCGCGAAAGGTCGTTTTGTTTGCTTTTTTCGATTGCGTTTAACAGGTTTTCCGCGGATTTATCGCCCATACGCTCGATATCGGCAACTCTTTCCTTTTCAAGGTAATATAAATCAGCCGCGTCACGAATTAAGCCGTTTTCAACCAACTGCTCAACAACTGCCGAGCCAAGCCCTTCTATATCCATCGCGTCACGTGAGGCGAAGTGAATTATATTCCTTGTTATCTGCGCGGGACAGTCGGTATTCAGGCAGCGCACCGCCGCCTCGGATTTATCGTTAAACACCTCCCCGCCGCAAACCGGACAGAGCTCCGGCATTTCAAATCTACGCGCGTCGGACGGTCTTTT
>JAAYXM010000244.1 GCA_012515925.1 Clostridiales bacterium | reverse complement strand
CGCTCGGTATATCTCACACGAGAGGGCGTGTGTTTTTACCTCGCGTTTTCCCGCAGTTTCATAAAAAATATCCTAATGTGGAGCTTGTATTAAAAGAGGGAAATTCACGTCTGTTAGAAGCTTATTTGAAAGACGGCAAGGTTGATACGGTAATTGCGGCAAACCACTTCTCAAAAGCGGAAACAGAGGTTGTGCCTCTTTTAATGGAAAGATTGTTCTGGGTTATTCCCAACGCGTTTTTAGCGCAAAAATACGGAGACGAAAAACCACGGGACATTGACATCATAGAGTTTTACAACTATCCGTTTATTTTTATGATAAAAGAGAACAGAATTCGGGCGATTATGGATAAATATTTTAATAGAATCGGGATGGCCCCTGATATTTTATTGGAGTCCGATAACATTGAAACTACATTTTCACTCGCGCATCAAGGTATGGGTATTGCCATATATCCCGAAATGTTCCTGCACAACCTGAGTCCTATGCTCAAAAATGAAGACAGCGTTTCGTATTACCCTATTAATGATATATCTACCGTTTCGGAATTAGTTATAGCATATAAAAAAGGACGGTATATCAATAAGTTTGAAAGAGAATTGATTGATATTTGTGTTAAACAGTCAAAAAAGGAAACATAAGCATGTATATAGGCTAACGGACGCCGCCGCGTTGACATTCGGAGCGGCATTCATCTTATGGTTATCAGCGGGAAAAACCCGCTGGAGGAGTATCGGAAAATTGCCGTTTCCGCGTTTCAAGAAATGATGGCGGATATAAGACGTGATGTAGTCAGCCATATGCGAAAATGCGTAATTACCGAAAACGGAATTGACATGGAGAAGGCCGGTCTATCGGGAGCTATGACCACATGGACGTTCATGATAGATGACAGTTCAAGCCAGTTTTGCAGCATACCGCGTCTGGTAAAATCCATGTCAAATACCATAAGTGGAACCGTGTTTACAGTGCGGGGCGCGTTAAGAAAAATAAAAAATCGGATGAAGGATAGCCGGTATAAGTAAGCTTCGCGCCGGTTGTGTGACGGGGCGTGCGTTTAACTGAGGTTTTTATTCTTTACTCAGCAGACAAAACTCAGCTTGTTTTTTTATTGTTTTATGCTAAAATAAATAAAAGGAAGTAAGTAAAGAAGGGGGTGTCATTATGAGTCCGGATTACACCTTCATATTAAACAAGGTTAAAAATAAGGGTGTCAGTAATCATTTTTTAAACGATTTTAAAGTCCAAAAAGGGACTTCTAAAACAATACAGGATGCCCATCAGCACGATTATGTCCAAATATGGTATGTAATATCCGGCAGCTTTCGCCATGTACTAAACGGAATATCATATGAACAGGCAGCGGGCGATTTTATAGCTATCCCGCCGTATTTTCCGCATCAGGTTGACACCCGGGAGTCTGAAAAGCTTGAATTCTTTATCTGTAATCTGGCCGGAAATTTAAATGATATTATGCAAAAAGGCGAATCTAAAAACTCGCTTTTTGACCTGGCATATTTCCGCCCGCTTCTATTCCGGGAAAGTAATGATACACCTTTTATTCATTTAAGCGGCGATATCGCGAGACAAACGGAAGATACTTTTTACGAGCTGCTTGAGGAATTCAATCGCGAAGCAAACTACTCACCGCTTACAATACGCAGTATATTAATAAAGCTGCTGACACTGGTCGCCAGGGAATATAGCAGGACTATGCCTCAGCAAGACCGGGAGACCTTTAAAAACTATCGGCGCTCAATGCAGCTTGCGTTAGACTATGCCGACAAACACTTCATGGAAAATATAAGCTTGCAGGACATTTCACAAATTGCGTTAATGTCCGAACGTTCTTTTCTCCGTGTTTTCCGAGAGGTTATCGGGACTACCTTTACGGCATATATACGACATTTACGCGTTCAGAAGGCTAAACAGATGCTTATCAAAACGAACCTTTCGTATGCGAATATATGTTACGAATGCGGTTTTTTTGATTTGTCACATTTTATCCGGACCTTTAAGACGGACGCCAAGCTTACTCCGGGGTCATTCAGAAAAAAACATCAATACCCGCTTACATACCCGACTCCTAACAAGACGCAGAATCTGGGGATAATTCCGCGAAACACTCCGTTCTGGGAAGGCTATAATTTCAAACAGCCGTTTTTAGCGAAAATCTTTGAGCTGGAGGGCGCTCCCTATCCTTCAATCTGGGAGCTTGTTTCCGATAAGCCGAATAAAAGAAAAGACAGTATTCTCCGGTATATAAAACGCGGCCTGGTAATATCAAATTGTGATATAGACGCGGTTGACGTCATATCCGGTGAAATTATATCCAACAGAACGCAATGCATGACGGACGGAGAGTATTATTGGTGGTCGGATTTGCACTACTATTTCGAAAGATATAACATAGAGCTTCCGCGGGAATTTATTGAAAAGATTATTTCAACAGAGACAGAAAAATAAACGCGGTAAAACACTCGAAAAAAACCTGCCGGGCCAAAAGGCCGGCAGGTTTTTTCATATGGTTAAACCGTTATACCTTTTTAAAAAGGGCGGCGCGATATCGCGCCGCCCTTTTAGGAGGAGGAAGAAAGATTGTCAATAAACCTTTTCCGTAAGTATCCTGTATATCAGCACTGCGATTTCCGCGCGTGTCGCGCGGCCTTTCGGATTTATTTTGCCGTCCGTGCCTTTTATCAATCCGTTTTTGACAAGCAGCGCCACGGCGGATTTCGCGTAATCCGAAATCTGGCCTATATCCTTAAACTCGCTTAACACATCCTCCGGCGCGGCCTCAAGAGCAACCCCCAGCTTTTCAAGGGCCCGCGCGACAATAACCATCATATCCT
>JAAYXM010000243.1 GCA_012515925.1 Clostridiales bacterium | reverse complement strand
TTTTCCGATTTCATATCGAGCGCTTCAAGCGCACCGTCCGCAATGCCGGCGCCGTAAGCGGACAGCTCCGCGCTTGTCCCGCTTCCGCGCTCTGTGCGGCAAAGCGGGTCAACGTCGGCACAGCAGCCGGTTAGAAACATACCGTTATAGCCGAGCTTTTCAAGCCCGGCGAGCACAAAGCCCGGATAATCGGGCGATATTTCGCCTAAAACACCGTGAGCAACCGGGTGACAGCCGTACTGGACTAATATGTACGGCTTCTGACCTGCTAAATTGAAGCGCACAGCGTATACGTTTGAATCATAGTATCCGCCCGGTGAAACGCGGTTTGCGCAAATCGGGTCGATTTTCCGACTTCCGTATTCGATTGACTCTACCTCGTATTGGTTTTTGGCCGCGAGCACCGCGGAAAGGATTACTTTATCGTATAAACGCCTGACATACTCATGGTTTACCGCGCCGCAGCCGATTGTTTCCGATACCGCGGGGGCAGTGTGGGTATGCACGCATAAAAACAGAATACTTTTCTTATTTATGTTTAAAAGCTCCGCGAGCCCGGACTTCGCGTCCTCAACGAAGCCTTCGCTTAACGCCAGAAGGTCGCAGTTTATGATCAAAAAGGCTTTATCGCCGTCGGTTATATACAGCGAGCGCACAAAAATATCCCGCAAAACCCCGTGAGCCTTGCGGTTTAGATACCAACCGTAGCCCGAAAGCTCAATATCGCTGACGCTTTCGGGATTTATGCATTCCGACGAGTAGCCTACACGCATAATAAAGCCTCTTTTCAGAATTTTTTACCTACTGTATTTTATCCCATTATGTTCTTATAATCAAGCTAAACTTTACATTCCCCGGGGGAAATGTAAAGAGCTGTATTAATTGCGGCTTGCGTTTTTCCTCGGGGTAAACGACACTGAAGAACTGCCCCCTGTGTGTCGCGGTACACCTTCAGCCGCTCTTATTAAGATAAAATGTTGATAACTATCGGGTGTTCAGATATAATAATCACAATGTTTATAATACTTTCGCCGGATTGGAGCTAAATATAAATGCAAAAGGAAATCGAGCGGATACTCCCGTCGGTGCAGAAGCCCGCGCGCTACACGGGAGGGGAGTATAACAGCATAGTAAAAAACCCGGAGAATGTGGATTTGCGCTTCGCGTTCTGCTTTCCCGACGTATACGAAATCGGAATGAGCCATCTGGGACTAAGGATTTTATACGGTCTTTTGAACGAACACGAGAAAACCTGGTGCGAGAGGGTATTTGCGCCCTGGCCGGATTTTGAGGATAAGCTTCGCGAAAACAACCTGAAGCTTTATGGGCTGGAAAGCGGAACACCTTTACACCAGTTTGACGTGGTCGGTTTTACATTACAGTATGAAATGAGCTACAGCGCGGTTTTGAATATGCTCGATTTGGGCGGGATTACCGTCCGCGCCGCTGAACGCGGCGAGCGTGAACCGCTCGTAATAGCCGGCGGCCCCTGCGCGTACAACCCCGAGCCCCTCGCGGATTTTATCGATTTATTCTGTGTCGGCGAGGCGGAAGAGGTTCTGCCGAGGCTATTGGACATATATCGCGAATATAAGAAAAGCGGCCGCGGTAAGCGCGATTTTCTGAAAGCCGCATGCGCGCTTCCCGGAATATATGTGCCGTCCATGTACTCGGTATCTTATAATCCCGACGGGACGGTTAAGGAAATAACCCCGGAGAAAGGCGCGCCGGAAACCGTTACAAAAGCCGTAATAGCCGATATGGATAAGGTTTATTTCCCGGGAAAAACCATTGTTCCGTCTACCGAGATAGTTCATGACCGGGTTGTTTTGGAACTGTTTCGCGGATGTATCCGCGGCTGCCGTTTCTGCCAGGCGGGATTTGCGTACCGCCCCGTGCGCTCAAAACGCGCCGAAACGCTTATCCGGCAGGGGATTGACCAATGCCGGGGCTCGGGATATCAGGAGGTTTCGCTCGCGTCATTGTCCACAAGCGATTATAAGGAATTGACAGGGCTGACCGACGGGATGCTTGAATGGTGCGAGCCGAGAAACATAAGCTTAAACCTGCCGTCGCTTCGCGCTGACAACTTTTCCGTCGAACTCCTGGAGCGTGTCCAAAAGGTCAGGAAAAGCGGGCTTACGTTCGCGCCCGAGGCGGGAAGCGTCAGGCTTAGAAACGTGATAAACAAGAATATTGACGAAGAGGATGTTTTAAACGCGTGCAGAATCGCGTTTGAGCACGGCTGGAGCAATGTAAAGCTATATTTCATGATAGGACTTCCGACAGAAACCGACGAGGATATTCTCGCTATTGCAAAACTCGCGTCAAATGTATTGCGTGTGTGGAGAAATCACGCCGCGAACAAGGCGCGCGGCGTAACAATCACGGTAAGCGCGGCCTGCTTCGTGCCAAAGCCCGCGACGCCGTTTCAATGGGTAGCGCAGGATACGCGGGACGAGTTTCAACGAAAAGCGCGTCTTCTGAAAGACGCGATAAGAGAAAAAGCGATTAAATTCAGATGGCATGACCCGGACACGAGCTTTCTTGAAGCCGTATTCGCGCGCGGGGACAGGAGACTGGGAAAGGTTATCGAAACCGCCTGGAAAAACGGGGCAAGGCTTGACGGCTGGAACGAGTTTTTCAGTATCGGCATATGGGAAAAGGCGTTTGAGGAGTGCGGCGGGTCCACGGAGTTTTACGCGAACAGGACACGTGATCGCGATGAAATAATGCCGTGGGAGCATATTTCGACGGGCGTTACGCGTGACTTTCTGCTACGCGAGATGGATTTAGCGTATAAGGCGGATACTTCGCCCGACTGTCGGGAAAAATGCCTGGGCTGCGGCGCGTCAAAGCTTGCCGCGGGAGGAAAATGCGATGTATAAGACAAGGATACTGTTTAGCAAGGACAGCCCGGCGTCGTTCATCTCGCATCTTGACCTGATGCGCACGTTCCAGCGCGCGGTAATCCGCGCGGGGTTAAACGTTCGGCATACCGAGGGGTTTAACCCCCACGCGTGCATATATATTGCGCAGCCGCTTTCTCTCGGGTATAAAAGCGAGTGCGAAATGCTTGATGTTATTTTGCTTGATATGCCGGATTATGACGATATTGTAACGTGTTTAAACAGCGCGCTGCCGGAGGGGCTCAAGGCGCTTTCGGCATATCAGTCGGCGCGCCCGTTTAAGGAGATAGCTTTCGCGGATTATGAGATAAAGCTTATATACGACGGCGCGTTTGACAAGGACGAAGCGGAGATTATAAAGCTTTTTTCAACCCCGCCGGTCGTTATATCGAAAAAGTCGAAGCGCAGCGAGGCCGAAACGGATATTACGCGCTTTATAAACGAAATACACATAGCGGGGAAAAAGGCCGGCGCGGATGAGAGCGTTATTTCTCTGATTGCCCGGCTTTCCGCGGGAGAGGGCTCGCTTAACCCGAAGTATATTATCTACGCGATAGAAAAGTATCTGCCCGGATATAAACCGGATTTCTTCGAGATAAGACGCCTGAGCGTACTGGACAAAGACCTGAAGGAGTTCAGATAAGGCCACAGTGAAAAGCGTCACCGGGGGTCGGTTTTAATATGTCGCTGTATACGCGAATTCAAGATTAAGGTTGATAAAAGCGAAACCATATGCTATAATCATGTAAAAATGAATATCGCGGATGAAGGATTCGGGAGAGAACATTATTCGAATGTCGCCGAAGGGGTATACGCAAAAGCTCTCAGGCAAAAGGACCGTGTCCGGACGGAACTCTGGAAAGCAGCAATGCACCGAAGAAGCAACCCGTTTGCGGGGAATCTTTCAGGTAATGATACAGAGGCATATCTTATTGGGGTGTGTCTCTGTTTTTTTACATATACGCGAAAGGAGAGAAGCTTAATGAAAAAAACGCCGTTATATGACTGCCACGTAAAATACGGCGGGAAAATCGTGGATTTTTGCGGGTTTTCCCTGCCGATTCAGTATAAAAACGGGATTATTTCCGAGCATAACGCGGTGAGAAACGCCGCCGGGCTGTTTGACGTTTCGCATATGGGCGAGGTTGTCATCTCAGGCTACGACGCGCTGAATAATATTCAGCGGCTGTTTACGAACGATTTTTACGGCATGTATGACGGGCAGGTCAGATACACGCTGATGTGCAATGATTCCGGCGGGGTTGTGGACGACGTGCTGGTATACCGCGTTAAAGAAAACGAATACTTTATAGTATTGAACGCGGCGAATATCGAAAAGGATATCGAATGGATATCAAAAAATATTACCGGAAACGCTATGATGAAGGATTTGTCCGGCGTTACCGCTCAGCTTGCGCTGCAGGGCCCGAAATCCCTTGATATTCTTGCGGAGCTTGTCGATAAGGATAAGCTTCCGGTAAAGTATTATACGTTTTGCGGCGATGTCGAATTAAACGGTATAAGGTGCATGGTCTCAAAAACCGGTTATACGGGGGAGGCGGGCTTTGAAATATACTGCGAGAATAAAGACGCGCCGACGCTGTGGGAGCTTCTGCTCAGGCACGGCGAAAAATACGGCCTTATTCCGTGCGGGCTTGGCGCGAGGGACACGCTGAGGTTCGAGGCGGGCATGCCTCTTTACGGCCATGAATTAGGTATGGACATTACGCCGTTTGAAGCCGGGCTCGGCTTCTTCGTAAAGCCCGACAAGCCCGATTTCATAGGGAAAGCCGCCCTCGCGGAAAAAGCCGGGCCGGCGAGAATACGAGCCGGCTTAAAGATATTGGGGCGAGGCATAGCCCGGGAAAACTGCGACGTATATTCCGGCGAAAAAACAGTCGGAAAAACCACATCGGGTAATTTCTGCCCGACGCTCGGATATCCCGCCGCGATGGCGTTGATTGACACCGGATATTCGGAAATCGGCACGGCTCTTTCCGTCGATGTGCGCGGGAAAAGGCTTGACGCAACAGTTATAAAGCTTCCTTTCTATAAAAGGGAGAAAAAATAAAAGGAGGATATCACAATGTATGATCCTAAAACTCTTAAGTATACTAAAACGCATGAATGGGTAAGCCTTGAAGGCGATACCGCGGTAATCGGGATTTCCGACCACGCTCAGCAGGCACTCGGGGATCTGGTATTTCTAAGCCTTCCCGAGGTAGGTGATACGGTTACGCTCGGCGAGCAGTTTTCGGAGGTTGAGTCGGTAAAAGCGGTTTCCGAGGTTTACAGCCCCGTTACGGGCGTTGTTTCAGAGGTAAACAGCGAGCTTGCGGACGCACCCGGGAAAGTAAACGAAGCGCCTTATGAGGCGTGGTTTATAAAGGTTAAGGATATCACCGATAAAGCGGAGTTTTTAACCGCGGAAGAATACGCGAAGCTTGAGGATTGAAAGGTGATTTAATGTCTGGGTTTATTCCGTCGGGTGCTTCCGACCGGGAGGAAATGCGAAAATTTCTGGGCTATGAGCCGTTTTCCGAACTGTCGGAAGACGTTAAGCTTAAACGTGCTCTTAATATCCCCGAGGGCATGCCGGAGCAGTCGGTGAGACGCGAGGTAGAAAAGCTCGCGTCTCAGAACAAGGTATTTGATACCGTTTTCCGCGGCGCGGGCGCGTATAGGCATTACATACCCGCGGTTGTCGGCGCGATTGCGCGGAAAGAGGAGTTTGTAACGGCGTATACGCCTTACCAGCCCGAAATCAGCCAGGGGATATTACAGGCAATATTTGAGTATCAGACACTTATATGCAGGCTTACGGGCATGGACGTTTCAAACGCCTCGGTATATGACGGCGCAACCGCGGCGGCCGCCGCGAGCGCCATGTGCGTATCGGGCGGCCGAAACCGCGTATTGATTTCCGAAACCGTCAATCCGCAGGTAATCGAAACCGTAAAAACCTACTGCGGCGGGAAAAACATAGAGCTGACGCTTGTTCCGGCGAAGGACGGGGTAACGGATACAGCGAAGCTTTCAGAACGGCTCGGGCCCGACGCCGCGTGCTGTATTGTCCAGCAGCCGAATTTCCACGGTCTTATAGAGGACACGAAGAAAATCGGCGATATAGCGCGTAACGCGGGTGCAAAGTATATTTTAAGTTGCAATCCAATAAGCCTTGCGCTTTTAAAAAGGCCGTCGAAGGCCGGGGCGGATATCGCGGTGGGCGAAGGCCAGCCGCTCGGTATTCCGTTATCCTACGGCGGGCCGTATTTTGGTTTCATGGCATGCAAATCCGAGCTTGTGCGCAGGCTGCCCGGCAGAATCGTGGGCGAAACCGCGGACAAGCAGGGCAGACGCGCGTTCGTGCTGACCCTGCAGGCGCGTGAGCAGCATATCAGGCGCGAGAAAGCGGACAGCAATATATGTTCAAATCAGGCGCACTGCGCGCTGCAAGCCGCGGTTTATTTAAACGCGCTGGGCTTTTCGGGGCTTCAAAGCGTCGCGAGGCAGTGTGTCTCAAACGCGCATTATTTCGCGAAAAACCTTTGTGAAACAAAAGGCGTTACTCTCCGGTTTAGCGGCGAGTTTTTCCACGAGTTTGTCACTGACCTGCCCGTTGATACGGAAAAGTTGTTGAGCAAGCTCGAGGAACACGGGATTTTAGGCGGTCTGCCTGTCGGGGACCGCGGCATACTGTGGTGCGCCACCGAGTTAAATACCCGCGAGGAAATGGATTTCGCGGCAGCAATCGTAAAGGAGGCGTGCGGGAAATGAAGCTGATATTTGAATATCGCGACAGCGCGGCGGGAAGCTATATATCCGAATCAACCGTTCCGGAATACTCCCTGCCCGACGAGTATCGCGGTGAGGATTATGAAGACTTTCCCGGCGTTTCCGAAACCGGGCTTTGCCGGCATTATTCGGCGCTTGCCTCAAAGACCTTTGGGCTGAACAAGGGTTTTTATCCGCTCGGCTCCTGTACGATGAAATATAACCCGAAGATATCCGAGGATATGGCCTCGCTTCGCGGCTTTACGGACATCCACCCGCTGCAGCCGGAGCATACGGTTAAGGGCTGTCGCGGCGTGCTTGAGCTGTGCGAAAATTACCTCTGCGAGATAACGGGTATGGACGCGGTGAGCTTCGCGCCGGCGGCGGGCGCCCACGGCGAGTTTACCGGGCTTATGCTGATGAAGGCGTATCACGAAAGCCGGGGAGATTATAACCGCAAAAAAATCATAGTCCCCGATTCGGCGCACGGTACAAACCCCGCAAGCGCGGCAATGGCCGGGTTTGGGGTAATAAATATACCGTCCGGCTCAGACGGCTGTGTCGATATCGAAAAGCTTAGCGCGGCATTGGGGCCCGATACCGCGGGGCTTATGCTGACAAATCCGAACACGCTCGGGCTGTTTGAGCGGGATATTCTGAGAATAACCGAAATGGTCCATAACGCCGGGGGGTTAAGCTATTACGACGGCGCGAATTTAAACGCGGTTTTGGGTGTCGCGCGACCGGGGGACATGGGCTTTGACATCGTACATCTGAATCTGCACAAAACCTTCGGGACGCCCCACGGCGGCGGCGGACCCGGAAGCGGGCCCGTGGGCTGCAGGGGGTTTTTAAAGGAATTCCTGCCGGGCTCCGGCTCGAAAAAAAGCATCGGGCGAGTCAAGGCGTTTTACGGGAATTTCCTTGTAGTCGTAAAGGCGCTGGTTTACATAATGATGCTCGGGCGGGACGGGCTTCATGACGCGGCTTACAACGCCGTACTAAACGCGAATTATATGATGAAAAGACTCGGCGGGAAGTATACGATACCGTATAACCGCGGCTGCATGCATGAATTTGTCGCAAGTCTCGCGGATTTAAAGAAAAACACGGGCGTTTCCGCGCTCGATATCGCTAAGTCGATGATAGATTCCGGCATGCACCCGCCAACCATGTATTTCCCGCTGATTGTAAGCGAAGCGCTGATGTTCGAGCCGACCGAGACGGAGACGAAGGAAACAATAGACTTCGCCTGCGACGTGCTGCTTAGCCTTTACGATACCGCGCATGAAAACCCCGAAAAGCTAAAGGCATCGCCGACGACAACGCCTGTCGGCCGTCCCGACGAAGCACGCGCCGCCCGCAACCCCGTATTGAAATATATAGAGGGGTAAAAAGGGTTTTATACGAATATAATGAG
>JAAYXM010000025.1 GCA_012515925.1 Clostridiales bacterium | reverse complement strand
TATCGACCATAGCTTCATCTTTTTCATGGTTCTTTTGGATGGCTTCCTGATTCGCAAGACGGCACCCCCAGATAGTAGTTAGGAAATAGTAGTTAGTAGTTAGTAGACGGGGAACGCGGATAGTAGTTAGGAAATAGTAGTTAGTTTATAAAAACTACTTGGCTATTATAGCATATTTTTTCAGAAAATAACACAGAAATATTGTCCGCGACACGGTGGGGACAGTTCTTCAGTGTCGTTTTCGGTTTTTCTGATATATACATTTGCAACGATACGGAAAAACCGTCCACCGGTGTCGTTGTGAATTAAAATGCCAGTATTCGGAAATAATATACATGGGTTCGACTCTCCCGGTCCTATATTCTAAATATGCGGAAGGATGCTGATAATATGATTGATAACAGGAAAAGCGCGCTTTTCGCGTGTATGGTGTTTATATTATTGGGTTTTGTCGTAAACGGCATTGCCGGCATCCGCGGCCAAAGCATAAAGAAATCGGAACCGCCTGTTCCGGAGACGAACGCAGGCGGCGAGATTTACAGCTTCAACAGCGTTTTAAACCGAAACAACAGACCGGTCGTTGAAATTTCGGAAAACCGGGGCGATACGGCGCGGGACGAAAAAGGCTTTATAATCAAGCTGTATAACGGCAATATAGCCGTATTCCCGGCCGATGACCCGCATACTCCGATTAAAATAACGGACATACCCGAGCATACGCTGCGGATATATGACAGAGAGCTTCTGCGTGAGGGTATACGGATTAAAGGAGAAAAAAACCTGAGCCTTGTTCTCGAGGACTACGGAAGCTGAAATAAGACTCGGGCGGCAATCCCGGTATCAGGACCGGAATTGCCGCCGGTTATTAATTTAATGTTCTTATGATTGGAATCTCGCGTCAATCTCTTCGGCAAAGCGTTCGATATCTTTGTTTGCGATAAGCCTTTCGATAGTGGAGTTTATCTTGTCAAGAAGCTCCTGGTTTCCTTTTTGTACGGCTATCGCGTACTGTTCGGTTTCAAAAACGGTATCGTCATAAACGGCCTTCAAACCGTCAAACTTTTCGATAAACCTGTTCGCGGTAGGGGAGTCGATAACAACAGCGTCAAGCTTGCCGTTGGTAAGCTCCATAACCGCGTCGATGCCCTTATTGAATCTCAACAGATTAATGTCACCCATATCGGAAAGGGCGCTGTCGCCGGTATATCCGGTCACAACGCCGACCTTTTTGCCCTTAAGGGACTCGGCGCTTGTGATATCCGTGTTGGTCTCGGGTACGATAATCGTCTGGACCGCGACCCAGTAGGGAATACTGAAATCAACGTTTTCGCGGCGGTCCGCCGTATCCGTCATGCCCGCGACGCCTATGTCGGCCTTTCCGGTTGTTACGGAAGCGATAATTGAATTAAACTCCATGTCCGCGATTTCGATTTTAAAGCCGTGGTCCTTTGCGATTTCCTGCACAATCAGGATATCGATACCGTCATATTTGTCGATGACACCTTGCCCGGCTTCGGTGACATATTCAAACGGCGGGAATTGCGCGTTTGTCGCCACGACCAGCTTTTTATCCGGGCCTTTCAGCGTACACGCCGAGACCGACAGAATCAGGACAACCGCGAGCAGCAAAGATAAAGCTTTAAATCTTTTCATAATGACCTCCTGAAATTTTTTATTTAAACGGCTTATGCCGTTTATTCCGTTATATGCCGACTCTGCTTAGAAAAGATCTTGTGCGTTCGTTTTTGGGGTTTTTGAAAAACTCGTCGGGTTCGCCCTGTTCGGCAATCAGCCCCTCGTCCATAAACAATACGCGGGAAGCCACCTCGCGCGCAAAGCCCATTTCGTGCGTTACGACAACCATTGTCATGCCCGCCTCAGCTAAATCCTTCATGACCTGCAATACCTCGCCCACCATTTCGGGGTCCAGCGCCGAGGTAGGCTCGTCAAACAGCATAACATCGGGCGACATGGCAAGCGCGCGGATTATGGCTATTCTTTGCTTCTGACCGCCGGATAGCTGGCCGGGAAAGGAGCCGGCCTTTTCCTCAAGGCCGACGCGCTTTAGGAGCGAAAACGCGATATCCCGCGCCTCTTCCTTTGTGTTTTTTCCGGTTTTTACGGGTGAGAGCGTGATATTGTCAAGCACGTTCAGATGCGGGAACAGGTTGAACTGCTGAAACACCATGCCCATTTTCTGCCGTATTTTATCAACATTCGCGCCCGGCGCGGTTATATCCTCGCCCTCTATCAGTATCGTGCCCGATGTGGGGGTCTCGAGCAGGTTCAGACAGCGCAGGAAAGTGCTTTTTCCAGAGCCCGACGGCCCGATTATAACAACCTTTTCACCTTGATGTATATGCTCGTCAATACCCCTTAATACGGGCGTTTTATCAAATGTTTTGCATAAACCGTTTACGACAATCATGCTGTTTCCTCTTTCGAATAAAAGTTACCTCATATCCGAGGCGCGCAGGTACCGTTCCAGCCACTCTATTCCGAGCGTAAGGATTTTGACAAGCAGATAATAGAGCAGCGCGACCGCCAGAAGCGGCATGTACGCGTCATAGGTAAGGCTTCTTATTATATCGCCGGCTTTTGTCAAATCACGCATGGCTATATATCCAACAATAGCGGTTTCCTTGATAAGCATGATAAACTCGTTTGCGAGGGCGGGCAGTATGTTCTTTATCGCCTGCGGAAGTATTATATATGTCATGGTCTGGGACGAGCTGAGACCAAGCGAACGTCCGGCCTCGGTCTGTCCCTTGTCGATTGAGAGAATACCGGCGCGAAAAATCTCGGATATATACGCGCCGCTGTTCAAGCCGAACGCGACGGTACCCACCACAAACAAATCGACGTTTACCGAGGCGAACACCACAAAGTTGATTACAAGCAGCTGCATCATCGACGGCGTTCCCCTGATAACGTCCACATAAGTATAGCCTATCGCGCGGAGAAATCCGTATTTTGACCTTCGAAGCAGCGTCGCGAGCCCGCCTAATACGATACCGAATAAAATCGCGGTAATCGAAAGCAGGATTGTGGTTTTCAAGCCGTCGAGTATCAGAAGATAACGGCTTTCCTTTATAAAGTTTAAGTACACGTCATGGGAAAACGCGTCCCACTTGCCTATAATCCATTGAACCAAAATATCAACTCCGGCATATAATAGAAAAAGTGATATACAATTTCCTGGCGCGGCAAATAAACTAAAAATATTTTACACCATGTATTAAACATATTCAAGGGAAATCTGAAATTAAGCATATGGCGAGGTGTGTAAACATATAGTATTCGTATTTCCCGCGCTAAAAGGAGAGAGAAATATACCTTCCCGCGACTCACGTATCTCTTATCTTCAATATGGGGGTGTTGTATATTCCGGGGGCATCAGTATTGCTGCTTTTGGCCGACTGTCTGTATTTTGTCCTTAGTATCACGAGCGGGTCGTTCCCGAAACCGCTCTCGTCAAAGGAGGAGAAGGAATACCTCGAGAGGTTCGCGAAAGGAGACATTAACGCGAGAAACATTCTGATAGAAAGAAATCTCAGGCTTGTCGCGCATATAATTAAAAAATACTATACCGCCGCCCAGGAGCAGGATGATTTCATTTCAATCGGCACCATCGGCCTTATCAAGGGAATAAGTACGTTCAAGCCCTCGAAGGGTACAAGGCTCGCTACATATGCCGCGCGCTGCATTGAAAATGAAATCCTCATGCATTTCAGGTCAATAAAGCGTATTTCCACCGAGGTTTCACTATCCGAGTCGATAGACACCGACAAGGAGGGAAACTCCCTTGCCCTTATGGATGTCATAAGCTCGGAGAATAATCTGTTAGAAAGGGTCGACAGCTCGGATGTGGAAAAGAAGCTGCACAAATATGTCAGGGAGAAGCTGAACCCGCGCGAGCGGGAGATAATAGCAATGCGCTACGGCTTATATAATATCCAGCCGAAAACACAGCGCGAGATAGCGGCGCGGTGCAACATATCGCGCTCTTATGTGTCGAGAATCGAGAAAAAAGCGCTGCAGAAGCTGGGCGAGTGCTTACTGAAGGAAAAAATCGAAATATGACCTTTTATGCGGCGGTGCTTTTAAGGTACATATATTTTTTCTCAAGCATAAGATAGTAACGTAATAAACACAGGAGGTATATCTTAATGTGCGATGTATCCGGCAAAGCAAAGGATAGTTTAACCCGCGAGCAGGCGGTTACTAACCTTGTGGAATCCGCGGCACGCGAAACCGCCGCGCTTGCGAGAATCTTAAGCGCGGCGGGGGATGAAATTCAAACGGTCGGCGCAATACCCAATATAACCAAAACCGAGATTGCCGAACTTAACACGTCGATAGAAGGGCTGATAAACGCTTCCGCGAAGCTTGAAGACGTTATATTCAAAAGGCTTGAACTTATAAAAACCGGTTTTATCGCAACCGCTTAAGCCGGGCAAAAAAGGACGCCCGGGCATTTTAAGCCGGGCGCCAAAAAAGTGGGTTGTGGGGATAAAGATATGAATTGCGCTCGATTGCAAGATGCACGCCGAGATAAACAGACTATCGAATATGTTTACCTCGGCGTGCAGCCCATATTCGATCGCTTTCCGATACATAGTATAACATAAATGTAAATATTTGTAAATACCCAAAATTGAAATTTTTTAAATTTCGTTTGTAACCAGATTTAAATACCTGAATATTATAAATTGAAAACACTTTTAGGAGGTTATTTACTTATGTTTTGCAGAGATAATGGCGGGGATGATTTTTGTTTTTGCATTATAATTATCGCAATAATCATTCTTATCTGCTGTTGCTGCGGCGGCGGGGGATTCGGGAAACGCTGCTGAACGCGAAGTTTTAGTACGTATAATTGAAGCCGTAGAGGTAAAGGAGAGGAAAGGCAATACTTTCCGCCGTATTCCGATACGGCTTCAATTAATTTAATACAGCCATCGGAGTATAAGCAGCGCGCAGAGACCGGGCAGCCCGAGAATACCCAATACTAAAGAATTCAATATGTTTATTCCGAGGCCGAGCCCTATGAACTGCCCGGTGTAGTTTAACGCCACAAGTCCGAAAAAGCCTATAGCCGAGCGCAGCAGCGTCTTCAGAACAAGCCTTAGCTTTTTCGTATATAAAGCGGCAAGAATAACCGCCAGACCCGTGGCGAGAATAAGCGCAAGCTGCTTGTCAAAAGCCATTTCGGCACCCCGCTAAATCCTTTTCGCGCTGCGTGAAAGGTACACTCCGGTTTCCTTTGCCTTGCGCAGCAGGTAGCTGTACCGCGCCTCGGCCGATTTTATCTCGTATACGCACGCCTCGATTATCTCGGGCTCCCTTGCGTTTTCAAAACAGTTTCTCGCGTACCGGAGCTCGGCAAGTGTTTCCTCAAGGTCATGCAGCAGCTCGCGGCGCCCCTCGCGGTATATATCCTGAATCGCGGAGCTTTTATCCAACCTGTCCGATTTCAGTATGCCGATTTTTCTAAGCAGTCTGTTTCTGATGGCGTCGGGCTTGTTATCGCCGTCTGCCGCCAACCTGTTCCCGAAAGACATTCCGCTTGCCTTTTCCATGGATTATACCTCCTAACCTTTGTCCGTTTTAAATATATGTCTTTAGTTTGGACAAATATTCCACAATCTATACTAATTTCTGTTAAATATGAGTAACGTCTGATATATAGTATATAGTTGACAGATACGCACAAAATACGGTATTATTGAGTGTAAGAATTTTTTCGGAGGATAACCAATGAAAAAAGCAGTATCTAACGAATCATACGGAAACGAGAGCATATCCGCGCTTAAAGGCGCGGACAGGGTCAGAAAACGCCCGGCCGTTATCTTCGGCTCGGACGGCCTTGATGGCTGTCAGCATTCCGTGTTTGAAATAATTGCGAACGCCATAGACGAGGCGAGGGAAGGCTACGGGGACACGATTATAGTCACGCGATACAAGGACTGCTCGATAGAGGTCGAGGATTTCGGGCGCGGCTGTCCGGTGGACTATAACCCCGTAGAGCAGAGATTTAACTGGGAGCTTGTGTTCTGTGAGCTGTACGCGGGCGGCAAGTACCGCACCATCGAGGGGTTTAATTACGAGTACTCGCTGGGCTTGAACGGGCTGGGCGCCTGCGCGACGCAGTATTCGTCCGAGTATATGGAGGTCACGGTCTGGCGCGACGAAAAAAAGTACTCACTGTACTTCGAAAAGGGAAAGAATATAGGCGGTTTAAAAGATGAGCCCGCAGACAGGAAGAAAACCGGCTCCCGCATACGCTGGCGGCCCGACCTTGATGTATTTACGGATATAGCCATTCCGACCGAATATTTTATGGACATGCTCAAGCGTCAGGCGGTTGTCAACGCGGGTGTCAGGTTCAGGTTCCGCAACGAAACGGAAAGCGGCTTTGAGGAGCACGTATACTTCTACGAGAACGGGATTTACGATTATATACGCGAGCTCGCGGGCGACTCGGCGTTTACCGAGCCGAGAGTCTGGAACGCCGAAAGGCGCGGCAGGGATCGCGAGGACAAGCCCGAGTACAAGGTCAAGCTTTCGGTCGCGTTCTGCTTTACGAACAATAACCCGGGAATCGAGCATTATCATAATTCGTCATGGCTCGAATACGGCGGGTCTCCCGATAAAGCGGTTAAAAGCGCGTTCGTGTCGGGGATTGACGCGTATCTGCGTGAGAAGAACAAATATCAGAAGAATGAGAGCAGAATCGGCTTCGCGGATATTCAGGACAGCCTGCTTCTGATATCGAACAACTTCTCCACGATAACCTCCTACGAAAATCAGACAAAGAAATCCATTACGAATAAATTCATTCAGGAGGCTATGACCGAGTTTCTGCGCGAACAGCTGAAGGTTTATTTTATAGAGAACCAGGACGAGGCGAACAAAATCACGGAGCAGGTGCTTATAAACAAAAGAAGCCGTGAGACCGCGGAGAGAACGCGCCTTAACCTGAAAAAGAAGCTGTCGGGCGGCCTGGATTTAACAAGCAGGGTATCGAAGTTCATAGATTGCAGGAGCAAAAGCCCGGACAATCGCGAGCTGTATATCGTCGAGGGCGATTCGGCGGCGGGCGCGTGCAAGCAGGCGAGAGACGCGGAATTCCAGGCGATTATGCCCGTGCGCGGGAAGATTCTAAACTGCCTTAAGGCGGAATTCAATAAAATTTTCAAGAGCGAGATAATCACGGATTTAGTTAAGGTTTTAGGGTGCGGAATTCAGGTTTCAAACAGGCATTCAAAGGAGTTTTCGTCCTTCGACATCTCGGCGCTCCGCTGGAACAAAATAATAATCTGCACGGACGCGGACGTGGACGGGTTCCAGATAAGAACGCTGATACTCACGATGCTGTACCGCCTTGTGCCTGACCTCATAAATCGCGGATTCGTTTATATCGCGGAATCGCCGTTATATGAGATAGCGCATAAGAACAAAACCTATTTCGCGTATTCCGAAAAGGATAAAAACGAAATAATCTCGAAGTTTGAAGACGACAAATACACAATGATGCGCAGCAAGGGACTCGGCGAAAACGACCCGGAGATGATGTGGCTTACCACAATGAATCCCGAAACCCGCCGTCTTATCAAGGTTAAGCCGACCGACGCGGAGCAGCACACGCTGAGTGTATTTGATATGCTGCTCGGTGACAACCTTGCGGCGAGAAAGGATTTTATAGCCGAAAACGGCTGGAAATACCTTGAAATGGCGGATTTGTCCTGATGTTTGGAGGTTAACGGATGTCTAAGAAAAAAGATAAAGAGATACCGGATAAAAAGGGAAACTCCGTTTACGGCCTGTCCGCCGAGGTTGTCGAGCAGGAAATAACGGAGACTCTTGAAATCAACTATATGCCCTATGCCATGTCCGTTATCGTTTCGCGCGCGATTCCCGAAATAGACGGCTTTAAGCCTTCGCACAGAAAGCTTCTGTATACGATGTATTCGATGGGTCTTTTAACCGGAGCGCGCACGAAATCCGCGAACGTCGTGGGACAGACAATGCGGCTTAACCCACACGGTGAAGGCGCGATTTACGAGACACTGGTAAGGCTGTCAAAGGGCTATGAGGCTCTGCTGCATCCGCTTGTCGATTCAAAGGGCAATTTCGGCAAGGTCTACTCACGGGACATGGCGTACGCCGCCTCGCGCTATACCGAGGTAAAGCTTGCGCCGGTTTGCGCGGAGGTATTCAGGGACATTCACGACATGGTGGATTTCGTCCCAAACTACGACAACACGCTTAAGGAACCGCTGCTTTTACCCACCGCGTTTCCGAATATACTCGTTTCCGCGAATACGGGCATTGCCGTCGGAATGGCGTCAAGCATCTGCGGCTTTAACCTCGGTGAGGTCTGCGACACGACGATTGAGCTTATCAGGAATCCCGAGCATGATTTAATTTCTACGTTGAAAGCTCCGGATTTCCCGACGGGCGGCGAGCTCGTCTATTCACGAAGCGAAATAAGCAATATATACGAAACCGGGCGCGGCGGCATAAAGCTTCGCTCCAAATGGAGATTTGACAAGAAAAACAACATAATCGAGGTCTACGAAATACCGTACACCACGACTATCGAGGCTATAATCGACAAGGTAACGGAGCTCGTTAAGGTCGGAAAAATAAAAGAAATAGCCGATATGCGCGACGAGTCCGACCTGAAGGGACTTAAAATCGCGATTGAGCTGAAGCGCGGCGTTAGCCCCGAAAAGCTTATGCAAAAGCTGTTTAAAATCACGCCGCTTATGGATACGTTCTCCTGCAACTTCAATGTCCTGATAGCCGGGACACCGAGGCAGATGGGAGTCAGGGAGATACTTGACGAATGGATTGCCTGGCGCACCGAATGCGTCAAAAGACAGATATATGCCGAGCTTACAAGGAAAAAGGATAAGCTCCATAAACTAAAGGGCCTAAAAAAAATCCTGCTTGATATCGACCGCGCCATCGCGATTATCCGCGAAACCGAGGAGGAGAGCGAGGTTGTTCCGAACCTGATGATAGGCTTCGGCATCGACGAAATTCAGGCGGAATATGTCGCGGAAATCAAGCTTCGGAATATAAACAGGGAATTCATATTAAAGCGGATTGAGGAAACCGATACGCTTACAAAGGAAATAGAGGACCTC
>JAAYXM010000242.1 GCA_012515925.1 Clostridiales bacterium | reverse complement strand
CTATTGTTTCGCCCTTAAGGCGCATTGCCGTGAGAAACGCCGCAATCTGCGCATGAGACGCCTCGCCATTCATGATGCTTGTCATGACGGAGCGGACCGCGGCTGATGTTAAGTTATTTAGCTTTACAAGGTCGGATATAGCTGTTTTAATCATTTGCCCTCACTTCCCATCATCAAAAAGTTATTGATAATCTCGGCGCCGTATTCGGTCAGGATTGATTCGGGATGAAACTGCAGGCCGAAAATATCAAAGTCTCTGTGCGCCACGGCCATGACCTCGCCGCTCTCATCCTCCGCTATTACAAGCAGTTCATCGGGAAGCGTCTGCCTTACGACGCTAAGCGAGTGATATCTCGCGCCGTTGATGACGGGCGGCAGTCCGCGAAAGACCGGGCTTCCGTTCGCGATATGGACAGCGCTTTTCTTGCCGTGCATAAGCGTGTCGGCATATCCGATTTTCGCGTCGAAGGCCTCGCAGATAGCCTGATGACCAAGGCATATCCCGAGTATCGGCAGTCTGCCCTTAAATCGCAAAACAACCTGTTCGCAAACACCCGCGTCCTTCGGCCTGCCCGGGCCCGGGGATATGATAATATGCGTCGGGCTTTTAGCCTCGATTTCGTCTATCCCCAGCTCGGCGTTTTTAATAACCTCCACATCGGGATTGAACGCTCCCGCCGCCTGATAAAGGTTATACGTGAAGCTGTCGTAGTTATCTATAATCAGTATCATTTTCGCTTACCTCCCGTGACAGGATAATCGAGTTTATAACCGCGTTTGCCTTATACATACACTCCTTCGCCTCGCGCCGCGGCACGCTGTCCGCGACTATTCCCGCGCCCGACTGGACATATATCTTGTTGTTCTTAAGATACGCGGTTCTTATCGCGATGCAGAAATCCGCGCCGCCCGAAAAATCGATATAGCCGACGGCGCCGCCGTAGACACCGCGCTTTACGCGCTCAAGCCCGTTTATAATCCGGCATGCTGTTATTTTCGGCGCTCCGGACAGCGTCCCCGCAGGGAGCACCGCCGAAATCGCGTCAAGCGCGGTTTTGCCGCTTGTCAGCGTGCCTGTAACCTTTGACGTGATATGCGAAACATGGGAGAACTTCAGTACGTTTAAATAATCCGAAACCTTTACCGAGCCGAATTCGCTTACCTTGCCTAAATCATTCCTGCTTAAGTCGACGAGCATGTTGTGTTCGCTTAGTTCCTTTTCGTCGCGGAGCATTTCGTGAATCAGCCTTTCGTCCTCCTCCGCGGTTTCGCCGCGCGGGCACGTTCCGGCTATCGGGAAGGTCGTGAGAAGCCCGTCGTTTACCGAAATCAGCGTTTCGGGCGACGCGCCCGCTATCTGCAAGTCCTCAAAGCTCAAATAAAACATATACGGCGACGGGTTAACCGTCCTGAGCGCGCGGTATGTCGGGATAAGGTCACCCTCGAAATCCGCCTCGAAACGGTTGGACAAAACCGCCTGGAAGATATCGCCCTCGAATATATGGTGCTTTACGCGCTCCACCATATTGCAGTACATGTTTTCGGAAAAAAGCGGCTTAAAATCCGACTTAAGCTTTGACGGGAAGCTTTTTGGGGCTTTTTGTTCCTTTATAATGCCCGCGATTCTCATAAGCTCATCTTCCGCGCCCTTATAGGCTTTTTCGAAATCTTCCGTTTTTATATTGACGATTATGATAATCTTCTGCCTGTAATGGTCGAAGGCTATGACCCGCTTAAACAGCATAAGCTCAAGGTCGTTTAAGCCCACCGGGTCATCCGCGTCGAGAATCAGGGATTTTTCGGCGTATTTGATATAGTCGTATGCGAAATAACCTACAAGCCCGCCCGTAAACGGCGGGAGATATGGCATGCGCGGGCTCTTAAACGCGGAAAGCATTTCCGAAAGCTTATATTCCGGGCTTGAGACGGCTTCCGTTATGCTGCCGTTTTTGTCCGTGACACAAAGCCTTCCGTCAGAAAGCTTTATCTTTAATTCCGGGTCAAAGCCCAGAAACGAATATCTTCCCCAGCTTTCGCCGCGCTCCACGCTTTCGAGCAGAAAGCAGTTTACGCTGTGCTCCCTTAAGCGCTTTAAGACCTCTATCGGCGTCCTGATATCCGCGTAGAGGGAAAGGCTAACCGGTATCAGCGAATATTCGCTTAATAACG